>NZ_JBSIBZ010000048.1:0-68187 GCF_058245575.1 Streptomyces sp. UF-297
GCGCCACCCCGAGGCCGGGGTGGCGCCGCCTCCGTATGCGCTGGTTCCTTCTCAGCTGAAGGAGTCGCCGCAGGCGCAGGAGCCGGTGGCGTTGGGGTTGTCGATCGTGAAGCCCTGCTTCTCGATGGTGTCGACGAAGTCGATGGAGGCGCCGCCCAGGTAGGGGGCGCTCATCCGGTCGGTGACGACCTTGACGCCGTCGAAGTCCTTGACGACGTCGCCGTCCAGCGAGCGCTCGTCGAAGAAGAGCTGGTAGCGCAGTCCGGAGCAGCCGCCGGGCTGGACGGCCACCCGCAGTGCGAGGTCGTCACGGCCCTCCTGCTCCAGCAGGCTCTTGACCTTCGACGCGGCCGCGTCGGACAGGATGATGCCGTCGCTGACGGTGGTCTGCTCGTCCTGAACGCTCATCTACATCTCTCCCGGGTTGTACGGACCGCTTGCCCTCGGCTGCAACCGACGGGGCCCCGGATTCATTCCGGGTGGGCTCAAGTTAGTGGGGAAGTCGTGTGAATCCTTCCGAGTTCATGCTCGCACACCCGCGAGGGGGCGGGCGCGGGCCTCCCGGGCGCTCGCTCCGGGAATGTGTCACATCGACGCTATCGCCATCGTCAAAGTGACGTGAAGCAGTTATGATAGATAACGTCAAATCGACGAAAAGGCTCCCGGTGCTGAGCACCGGCCCCACGGGTGCGGCTGTGCCGCGCTCATGACGAATAGAGAGGGTGCGTGACGTGACCACCGCCCAGCCCCTGGACGTCCAGCCGACGCCGCTGGCTCTGCTCCTGCTCGGCCGCGAGGCCGACCCCAAGAGCGAGCGCGGCGTGGAGTGTCCCGGCGACCTGCCGGCTCCGTCCGACCCCGACCTCGTCGAGCGCGCCCGCGCGGCCAAGGCGAAGCTCGGCGAGAAGGTCTTCGTCCTGGGGCACCACTACCAGCGCGACGAGGTCATCGAGTTCGCGGATGTGACCGGTGACTCCTTCAAGCTCGCGCGGGACGCGGCGGCCCGGCCCGACGCGCAGTACATCGTCTTCTGCGGTGTGCACTTCATGGCCGAGTCCGCGGACATCCTGACCACCGACGACCAGCAGGTGATCCTGCCGGACCTGGCCGCGGGCTGCTCGATGGCCGACATGGCCACCGCCGAGCAGGTCGCGGAGTGCTGGGACGTACTGACCGAGGCCGGGGTGGCCGAGGCGACGGTGCCGGTGTCGTACATGAACTCCTCCGCCGACATCAAGGCCTTCACCGGCAAGCACGGCGGCACGATCTGCACCTCCTCCAACGCCAAGAAGGCACTGGACTGGGCCTTCGAGCAAGGCGAGAAGGTGCTGTTCCTGCCCGACCAGCACCTGGGGCGCAACACCGCGGTGCGGGACATGGGGATGTCGCTGAAGGACTGCGTCGTCTACAACCCGCACAAGCCGGGCGGCGGGCTGAGCGCGCAGCAGCTGCGCGACGCGAAGATGATCCTGTGGCGCGGGCACTGCTCGGTGCACGGTCGGTTCTCGCTCGAGTCCGTCGAGGACGTACGCGCCCGGATACCGGGGGTGAACGTGCTGGTGCACCCGGAGTGCAAGCACGAGGTGGTGGCCGCGGCCGACTACGTCGGGTCGACGGAGTTCATCATCAAGGCGCTGGAGGCCGCGCCCGCCGGGTCGAAGTGGGCCATCGGCACCGAGCTGAACCTCGTACGGCGGCTGGCGAACCGGTTCGCCGACCAGGACAAGGAGATCGTCTTCCTCGACAAGACGGTCTGCTTCTGCTCGACGATGAACCGCATCGACCTGCCGCACCTGGTGTGGACGCTGGAGTCGCTGGCCGAGGGCAAGGTCGTCAACCGCATCGAGGTCGACAAGGAGACCGAGAGCTTCGCCAAGCTCGCGCTGGAGCGGATGCTGGCGCTGCCGTAGCGCCCGCGCCGCATCCGGCGCCCCCTCCCTGTGTGTTTTCCGGCGCCCGTCCCTTGCGGCGGGTGGCTATCCCTTGCGGCGGGCCCGCAGTGCCGCTCCCAGGGACTCCAGCCCCGGTACGGCCGCGGCCAGCGCCGAGCGCTCCTCGGGGGTGAGCGTGGCCAGGGCCTCGGCGAAGATGTCGGCCCAGGCGTTCTCGAGCAGGGCCATGCCGTGCTGGGCCTTGGCGGTGGGGTGCAGGCGGGTCACCCGGCGGTCGTTGGGGTCCGGCTCGCGCTGGAGCAGCCCGAGGTCGACCAGTCTGCGGACCGTGGTGCTCACATTGCTGGCGTGCAGGCCCAGTTCGCGGGCGAGGATGCCGACCGTGACGCCCGGCTCGAACTGGACGTAGCGCATCAGCTCCAGCTCCGAGGGCGGCAGCCGCCACAGGCCCGCTTCGTCCATGCCCTCGAAGCGCAGCACCCGGGACAGCACATAGAGCGCCGGGGTCAACTCCCTTGCCTGGGTCCGCAGTTCGTCACTGGTCAGCTCTGTCATGTGTTTCATCGACTCCGCCACCCTCCCATGCTACCTTTACCTATAGATATATAAGCATCTACGAGGGGGACCCGCCATGCCTGTACTGACCGCCGTACTGGCGCTGCTGTCGTTCGTGGTGCCACTGGCGACGGACATGTACCTGCCGGCCCTGCCGCGTATGGCTCAGGAGCTGCACACCGACGCCTCCGGAATCCAGCTCACGCTCACCGCCTTCCTGATCGGCATGGCGCTGGGGCAGCTGGTGTTCGGGCCGCTCTCGGACCGGCTCGGGCGGCGCGGGCCGATCCTGATAGGCGCCGCGGCGTGCACCGTCGCCACCGCGCTGTGCGCCCTGTCCCCCTCGCTGGGCTGGCTGGTCGCCTTCCGCTTCGTCCAGGGCTTCAGCGGCGCGGCGGGCGTGGTGATCGGCCGGGCCGTGATCACCGATGTGGCCCAAGGGGCAAGGGCGGCGCGGCTGTTCGGCATCCTGATGACGCTGGGCGGCATCGCGCCGATCCTCGCCCCGCTGGTGGGCGGCGTGATCGTGGAGGCGAGCAGCTGGCGGATGGTGTTCTGGGTGCTGACCGCCGCGTCGGTGGTGATGTTCCTGGGCGCGCTGTTCGGGATCAAGGAGAGCCTGCCCAAGGAGAAGCGGCGGGCCGGCGGGCTGCCCACGACGCTGCGCGCGGCGCGCTCGGTGCTGTCGGACCGTACGTTCCTCGGCTACACCCTGGCCTTCACCTTCGCCTTCGGGATGCTCTTCGCCTGGATCGCGGGCTCGCCCTTCGTCCTGCAGAACGCGCTCGGCCTGAGCGTCGGAATCTCCTCGGCCGTCTTCTCCGCCTGTGCGCTGGTCGCCACCATCTCCAGCGCCGTCGGAGCACGCCTGGTGGGGCGGTACGGCGCGGCGGCGCTGCTGCGGGTGGGCCTGGTGACCACCCTGGCGGGCAACGTGGTGCTGGCCGTGGGCGCGGTGGCCGGGCTGCTGACGGCCGTGCTGACCGTGGCCGTCCTGATCGTGGTCTGCGCCGGCCTCGGCCTGATCATCGCCAACGCCGCGGCGCTGGCGCTGGAGCGGGTGCCCGGCGCCTCCGGCACCGGCTCGGCGGTCATGGGCACGCTGCAGAGCGCCCTGGGCGCGGCGGTGGCCCCGCTGGTGGGCCTCGGCGGGGAGCACACCGCCGTACCGACGTTCGTGGCCATGGCGTTGCTGACGGCGCTGGCCCTGTTCTCCCTGGCGCTCACCCGCGGCGGGCGGCCGGTGGCCGGGGAGGCGGCCGGGCAGGAGACGCCGGTGGCGGTACGCGCCGAGGCGGCGGAGCTGACCTGCAAGACCCCGTGAGGTGCGGGCCCCGCCAAGGGCCCGCGGCATGACGAAGGCGCCCCGGACCTGGTCAGGTCCGGGGCGCCTGGTGCGTCAGCGGTGTCAGACGCCCGCCGGCTCCGGGGTGCGGTCGCCGCCGTCACCGGCCGGGGTGTCCCCGTCCCGCGGCTCCGGGCCCGCCTTCTTGTCCCGCTTGGCGGCCTTCTTCGCGGCCCGGCGCTCCTTGCGCAGCTCGATCATCGCGTACAGCGTCGGTACGAGCAGGAGCGTGAGCAGGGTGGAGGTGACCAGGCCGCCGATGACGACCACCGCCAGCGGCTGGGAGATGAAGCCGCCGTCGCCGGTGATGGACAGCGCCATCGGCAGCAGCGCCATGATCGTGGCCAGCGCCGTCATCAGGATGGGCCGCAGCCGGTGCCGGCCGCCCTCGATGACCGCCTCGACGACGCCGTAACCCTGCGCGCGGTACTGGTTGATGAGGTCGATCAGCACGATGGCGTTGGTGACCACGATGCCGATGAGCATCAGCATGCCGATCATCGCCGGGACGCCCATCGGGGTGCCGGTGGCCAGCAGCAGGCCGATCGCACCGGTCGCCGCGAAGGGGATGGAGACCAGCAGGATCAGCGGCTGGATCAGCGAGCGGAAGGTCGCCACCAGCAGCATGAACACGATCGCGATGGCCGCCAGCATGGCCAGGCCCAGCGAGGAGAACGCGTCGTCCTGGTCCTGGGAGAGGCCGCCGATCTCCGCACTCGCGCCGCCGGGGAGCTTCAGCTCCTTGATCTTCGCCTGGAGGTCGGCGTTGACCGCGCCGGTGTTGTCCTCGGTCGGCTTGGCCGTGATGGTGGCGGCCCGCGCGCCGTCGATCCGGGTCATCTGCACCGGGCCCGGCACGGTCTCGACCGTGGCGATCTCGCCGAGCTCGACCGTGCCGCCGGGGGTGGCGACGGGCAGGGTCTTCAACTCGGCCTCGGTGGTGGCCGGGTGGGCGGAGCGTACGACGATGTCGCGCTCGGTGTCGTCCAGTACGGCCGTGCCGCTGGTGGTACCGCGCACCGCCTGGGCGACCGCCTGGCCGAGCGTGGCCTGGGTGTAACCGGCGGCCGCCGCCTTGGAGTTGGCGCGCACCGAGATCCGCGGCACGCTCTGGGCCAGGTCGCTCTGCACGTCGGTGACGTGGTCCAGGCCCGCGACAGCGCTGCGCACCTGCTCGGAGGCCTTCTTGAGCACCTCGGCGTCGGCGGCCTTGACCACCACGCTCAGGTCCTGGCTGCCGAAGCCGCCGCCCGCGGTCACGGTGGTCTCGCCGATGCCCTTGCCCAGCTTGTCCAGCCCGGACCGGATCTCCTCGGAGACCTTCTCGGAGTCGGCCTTGTCGGCCAGCTTGACCTGGTAGGAGGCCTGGTTGGTGCCGGTGCCGCCGCCGAAGGCCGCCATGAAGCCGGAGGAGCCGACGGTGACCTGGTAGTCCTTGACCTCGTCCAGGCCGGACAGCAGCTTCTCGACCTTCTTGGCCTGCGCGTCGGTCGCGGCCAGGCTCGTACCGGGCTTGAGCTTCTGCTTGATGCTCAGGGTGTCCTGGCTGCCCTGGTCGATGAAGTTGGTCTTCAGCAGCGGCGCCATGCCGAAGGTGGCGAGCAGCACGACCACCGCGATGACCAGGCTGGTGACCCGGCGGCGGGTGGCGAAGCGCAGCACGGGGACGTACAGGCGCTGCAGCGGGCTCGCGGCCTCCTTCTCCTCGGCCTCGCGGCGCAGCTGCTCCGGGTCGGCGCCCGCCGGGATCTTGGGGGCGCGCAGGAACCAGTACGAGAGCACCGGTACGACCGTCAAGGACACCAGCAGGGAGGCGAGCAGGGCGACGGTGACGGTGATCGAGAAGTCGCCGAACAGGGCGCCCACCATGCCGCCGACCACGCCGATGGGCAGGAAGACCGCGACGGTGGTCAGGGTGGAGGAGGTGATCGCGCCGGAGACCTCGCGAACGGCCGTGATGATGGCCTTCTGCCGCTCCTCGCCGTAGCCCAGATGCCGTTTGATGTTCTCCAGGACGACGATGGAGTCGTCCACCACGCGGCCGATGGCGATGGTCAGCGCGCCGAGCGTGAGCATGTTCAGCGACAGGTCGCCGGTCCACAGCACGATCAGGGTGATGACGACCGAGAGCGGGATGGAGACCGCGGTCACCAGGGTGGAGCGCAGGCTCAGCAGGAAGACCAGGATCACGATCACGGCCATGACCAGGCCGAGCAGGCCCTCGGTGGTCAGGGAGTCGATCGACTTGGAGACCGCGGGGCCCTGGTCGGAGGCGACGGTGACCTCGGTGCCGGCGCCGAGGTCCTTGCGGATCTGGGGCAGCTTGTCCTTGACGTCCCGGGAGATGGCCACCGCGCTGCCGTCGCGGTCCATGGTCACCATGACGGCCAGGCTCGGCGCGCCGTTGGTGCGGGTCAGCGAGGTCGGTGCGGCCTGCTCCTCCTTGACGGTGGCGATGTCGCCGACGCGTACGGGCCCCGCGCCCTTCGCGCCGCCCGCGCCGCCGGGCGCGGGGGTGGGGGCGACGGTGAGGTCCTTGATCTGCTGGACGGAGGTGAAGCCGGAGCCGACCTGGACGGTCCTGCTCTGCCCGCCCTCGGCGAACGCGCCGGCCGGTACGGACGCGCCGCCCGCCTGGAGCGCCTGGCCCAGGGCCGCGGGGGTCAGCCCGGCGGCGGCCAGCTTCTTGTCGTCGGGGGTGACGGCGACGATCCGGTCCCGTACGCCCTCCACGCTGACCCGGCCGACGCCGTCGATGTTCTTCAGGCCCGGCACGACGCTGCGGTCGAGCTGGTCGGCGAGGGTCTGCTCGTCCTTGCCGGAGGAGGAGACGGCCAGGACGACGGTGGGCATGTCGTCGGTAGAGCCGGCCACGACCTGCGGGTCGACGTCCTTGGGCAGCTTGGCGCGGGCGCGGTTGACGGCCTGCTGGACATCGGCGACCAGGCGCTTGGAGTCGTTGCCGTAGTCGAACTGGGCCATGATCACGGCCGAGCCCTCATTGGCCGTGGAGGTGACGCCCTTGATGCCGTCGACCGCCTGGATGCCGTTCTCCAGCGGCTCGACGACCTGCTTCTCGACGGCGTCGGGCGAGGCACCGGGATACGGCGCCATCACGGACACCATGGGCAGGTCGATGGAGGGCAGGAGCTGCTGTTTGAGCTGCGGGATCGCGATGGCGCCGAAAGCGATCGCCACGATCGATATCAGCGCTACCAGGCCCCGTTGTACGAGGCTGAGTCGGGACAGCCAGGACATGGGTGGGGTCTCTCTTCTGGAATCTGAGAACTGCTCGGCACACGGGCGTACTGGCCCACCTACACGATCGGCCACCCCATGGCCGGTTTCCCTCGCTCGCAGGTCGGTTTCGGTCTTGTGGGACATACCGCGTTCGTAGTACGTCCCTCTCCACCCCTACTGCACCCGTGGGCGTACGAGTCCCGACTCGTACGCGATGACCACCAGCTGTGCCCGGTCGCGGGCGCCCAGCTTGGCCATCGCACGGTTGACGTGCGTCTTCACGGTGAGCGGGCTGACCTCCAGCCGCTCGGCGATCTCGTCGTTGGACAGTCCGGCGGCGACCAGGACGAGCACCTCGCGCTCGCGGCCGGTCAAGGAGCGCAGCCGCTCCGCCGCGTGCGTACCGCCCTCCCCTGCTCCCTCCTGCCCCGAACTGCCGCCCTGGGCGAGGAACTTGGCGATCAGCCCCTTGGTGGCCACCGGTGAGAGCAGCGCCTCGCCGGCCGCCGCCACCCGGATGGCGTTCAGCAGTTCGTCGGGCTCGGCGCCCTTGCCGAGGAAGCCGCTGGCGCCGGCGCGCAGCGCCTGGACGACGTACTCGTCGACCTCGAACGTGGTCAGGATGACCACGCGGACCCCGGCCAGCTCCGGGTCCTGGCTGATCATGCGGGTGGCGGCCAGGCCGTCCACCCCCGGCATCCGGATGTCCATCAGCACGACATCGGCGCCCGCCGCGCGGGTGAGCTCATAGGCCTGCGCGCCGTCGGAGGCCTCCCCCACCACCTCCATGTCCGGCTCGGAGTCGACCAGGATGCGAAACGCGCTGCGCAGCAGGGCCTGGTCGTCGGCGAGCAGGACCTTGATCGTGGTCGTGGTGCCGGAAGGTATCGCGGCGGTGGCGGTGGTCATGTCGGGGGTCCTGTCCGTCGTCATGCCGTCTCTCCCGTACGGACCGGCTGGAGCGGGAGGTGGACGTGCACCTCGAAGCCGCCGTCGGGGCGCGGTCCGGTACGCGCGGTGCCGCGCAGGGCGGCGACGCGCTCGCGCATCCCGATCAGGCCGTGGCCGCCGCCCGCTCCCCCGTCGCCCTCGCCGCCCGCGCCGTCGTCCAGCACGGTCACCGTCAGCGAGCCGTCGGCGCGCAGGATGCGGACCGTGGCGCGCGCGTCGGGGCCCGCGTGCTTGTGCACATTGGTCAGTGCCTCCTGGACCACCCGGTAGGCGGTGAGGTCGACGGAGGCCGGCAGGTCCGCGCAGTGCTCGGGGATCTCCAGGTCGACGCGCAGGCCGGTGCGGGTGAAGCCGTCCACGAGCTGGTCCAGGACGCCGAGGCCCGGCGCGGGCTCGGTGGGCGCCTTGGGGTCGTCGCTCTGGCGCAGCAGGCCGACGGTGGCGCGCAGCTCGTCCAGGGCGGAGCGGGACGCCTCCCGGACGTGCGCGAGGGCCTGTTTGGCCTGGTCGGGGCGGTTGTCCATGACGTGCGAGGCGACCCCGGCCTGGACGTTGACCAGCGCGATGTGGTGGGCGACCACGTCGTGCAGCTCGCGGGCGATACGCATGCGCTCCTCGGCCACCCGGCGTCTGGCCTCCTCCTCGCGGGTCCGCTCGGCGCGCTCGGCCCGCTCCCTTATGGCGTCGACGTAGGCGCGGCGGCTGCGTACGGCGTCGCCGACGGCCGCGGCCATCCCGGTCCAGGCGAAGAGCGCGAGGTTCTCCTGCGCGTACCAGGGGCGGGCGCCGAAGAGCATCGCGGCGGCGGTGAGCCCGACGGCGGTCACGGCGCCCACACGCCAGGTGGTGGGCCGGTCGGTGCGCGAGGCCAGGGTGTAGAGCGCGATGACCGCGGCGGCCGCGACGGGGGCGCGCGGTTCATTCGTCTCGGCGACCAGCTCGATGAGGGTCAGCACGCCCGTACAGGCGAGGACGGTGCGCGGGCGGTGACGGCGCAGCACCAGCGCGGCGCAGCTCAGGACGGCCAGGATCACCGTGCCGGCCTGGAGCTCGCGCTCGCCGAAGCGGGGGCCGTTGGGGCCGTGCGGCTCGGCGACCGAGCCGATCAGGATCACCGCGAAGACGGCCACCGCCAGGGCGGCGTCCAGCGCGAGGGGGTGCGCGCGGGGCCAGGCGACGCGGGCTGGGCCGGAGCGGGGGGCCGCCTGGCCGGGGGCGAGGGGAGTCACGAGAAGAAACGGTAGCGCCCCGGCTCCCGTACTCCCCCTGTCCGTGACAAAGGGACCCGGCGCCGGGGCGCTCACCTGCGCTGGAGTGGGGCGGACGGCCAGGTCCGCCGTGGGCCTCGGGCGGGCGCGACGGCGCCCGAGGCGGTTCAGCCCGGAATCAGGCCGTCGTCGCTGAGCATCTGGCGGACCTCGTCGAGCGTGGCGTCCTCGGCCGGCAGGATCAGCTCCGAAGGCTCCAGGGCGTCGTCCGGCAGCGGCGAGCCCAGGCGGCGCACCGCGTCCAGCAGAGCGCCCAGGGTGCGCCGGAAGCCGGCCTCGTCGCCGCTCTCCATCTCTTCGAGCAGCTCGTCATCGAGCTTGTTCAGCTCGATGAAGTGGGCGTCGTCCAGTTTCACCTGGCCCTCGCCCATGATCCGTACGATCACGACGGTCTCCCTTGGTCCCGAGCGGCGGTCGCTGCCGAGCGACGATCTCGACAAAGCTAACCGCCGACGGCCGTCACTGCTTGTCGAAGCGCGGCGTGCCCTGCTGGTTGTGCTGCGGCTGTGCGCCCTGGCCGGCCGCACCGCCCTCGATGGCCTGCTGGCCCGCGGCCGGGCCGCCCGCCAGTTCCGCCTTCATGCGCTGCAGCTCCAGCTCGACGTCGCTGCCGCCGGAGAGCCGGTCCAGCTCGGCGGTGATGTCGTCCTTGGCCATGCCGGTGGGGTCGTCCAGCGCGCCCGAGGCGAGCAGTTCGTCGATGGCCCCGGCCCTGGCCTGCATCTGCGCGGTCTTGTCCTCCGCGCGCTGGATGGCCATGCCGACGTCGCCCATCTCCTCGGAGATGCCGGAGAAGGCCTCGCCGATGCGGGTCTGGGCCTGGGCGGCGGTGTAGGTGGCCTTGATGGTCTCCTTCTTCGTACGGAAGGCGTCGACCTTGGCCTGCAGGCGCTGGGCGGCGAGGGTGAGCTTCTCCTCCTCGCCCTGCAGCGTCTGGTGCTGCGCCTCCAGGTCGCTGACCTGCTGCTGGAGGGCGGCGCGGCGGGAGAGCGCCTCGCGGGCGAGGTCCTCCCTGCCCAGCGCCAGCGCCTTGCGGCCCTGGTCCTCCAGCTTGGAGGTCTGGCCCTGGAGCGTGTTGAGCTGCAGCTCCAGCCGCTTGCGGGAGGTCGCCACGTCGGCGACGCCGCGGCGCACCTTCTGCAGCAGTTCCAGCTGCTTCTGGTACGAGTAGTCGAGGGTTTCGCGCGGGTCCTCGGCCCGGTCCAGGGCCTTGTTGGCCTTCGCGCGGAAGATCATCCCCATCCGCTTCATGACACCGCTCATGGGCCTCGCGCGCCCCCTTCTGACCGAGTTACATCGGGCTTAGGCTCCAGCACATCTACAGACCCCACAGTACGGGCCCTGGTTCCATTACCGCACTGTTCGGGCCGTGATGCGCTCCTCCTGCAGGACGATCAGGGCAGCCTTTTCCTCCCGCGCAGGGAGTAGGTGAAGCCCAGGGGGCACTGCGCCAGGTCCGCTTGGTCCCGGTACGGAACCGGTCGGGCGCCGGGCCGTTGCCGGATCGTTCCCCATGGGACTGTGGCCTACACCGCGGCACCCCGTACCCTTGGGTGTTGTGTTCCGAAGCCGTTCCAAGGATGAGCAGGCCGCGACCGCCAAGGTGACCGCGTCCGAGCCGCAGCAGCCCCGCGACCCGCAGGCCCCCAAGGGCCGCCCGACGCCCAAGCGCAGCGACGCCCAGTCGCAGCGCCGCACGCGCGCGCAGACGCCGACCAACCGCAAGGATGCGGCGAAGGCGTCCCGCGAGGCGCGGCGGGCCGACATGGCCAAGCAGCGGGAGGCACTGGCCAATGGCGACGAGCGGTTCCTGCCGCTGCGCGACAAGGGGCCGGTGCGGCGTTTCGCCCGTGACGTGGTCGACTCGCGCTGGTCGGTCGCGGAGTTCTTCCTGCCGATGGCGGTGATCATCCTCGTCCTGACGATGATCCGGGTCCCGCAGATCCAGAACATCGCGCTGCTGCTGTGGCTCTTCATCATCCTGCTGATCGTGCTGGACTCGGTGGGCCTGGCCATCCGCCTCAAGAAGCGGCTGCGCGAGCGCTTCCCCAACGAGAACCTCAAGGGCGCGGTGCCCTACGCCTTGATGCGTACGCTCCAGATGCGCCGACTGCGCCTGCCCAAGCCGCAGGTCAAGCGCGGAGAGCGGCCCTGAGCAGCACTCCGGCCGGCTTCTCGGGGGGTGCCCCGAGCTGGCTGAGCAAGCAGGGCGGCCTGCGGAACACCGTCCGGCAGGAGCTCATCGCCCGCCAGGTCGAGGAGCAGATCACCGCGCGCTTCCCCGTGGGGCAGCGGCTGCGGGTGCTCGATGTCGGCCTCGGCCAGGGCACCCAGGCGCTGCGGCTGGCCCGGGCCGGCCACCAGGTCACCGGCCTGGAGCCGGACCCGGTGATGATGGAGGCGGCCCGCAAGGCGCTGGCCGGCGAGCCCGCCGGGATCCAGGAGCGGGTGCGCCTGATCGAGGGGGACGGCCGGGAGACCGGCGTGCACTTCCTGCCGGGCACCTTCGACGTGGTGCTCTGCCACGGCGTGCTGATGTACGTCGCCGAGCCCGACCCGATGCTGGCGGGGCTGGCGCGGGTGCTGGCGCCCGGCGGCCTGCTGTCGCTGGTGGTGCGCAACGCCGACGCGCTGGCGATGCGGCCGGGCCTGGTGGGCGACTGGGACACCGCGATCGCCGCCTTCGACTCCCCCGCCTACACCAACCGCCTGGGCCTGTCGGTGCGTGCCGACCGGCTGGAGGCGCTGACCGCGACGCTCGCCGGGAGCGGGGCGCCGCTGCACGCCTGGTACGGCGTGCGGGTCTTCACCGACCAGGTCACCGACGACGAGATCCTGCCGCCCGCCGCCGAGCTGGAGCGCCTGCTGGCCGCGGAGGACCGGGCCGGGCGCACGGACCCCTACCGGGCGGTGGCGGCGCTGCTGCATCTGTGCGGCGTCAGGGGCTAGTTCGCACGCTGTGGTGAGGGCCGGCCGGTGTGCCGCCCGGCCCCCGCCGTCGTGGCCGTGCGCCGTGGCGGCGGGATTTTTTCGCCGGGTGCGGCGATCGGCCAGGCGTTCGGCCGCTTCATGCGTCCTGGTCTGTGTGAGCACTCATCGCGCACAGCCCAAAAGACCCGACGCCGCGTCCAAGCTCTCCGCCCGGGAGACCTGGCGGATCCTGTACGGGCACATACGGCCGCACCGCGCGGTCATCGCGCTGGGCGGTCTGCTCACCCTGGTCGGAGCCGCGGCCGCGCTCGCCCAGCCGCTGGCCGCCAAGTCCCTGGTCGACCGGCTCGGCGCGGACGGGTCCGTCGCGACGCTGCTGGTGCTGCTGACCGTCCTGGTGGTGGCGGGCACCGTCGTGGAGTCGGTGGGCGCCTATGTGCTCAACCGCACCGCGGAGTCCGTGGTGCTCGCCGCGCGCCGTCAACTGGTCGTGCGCCTGCTGAGGTTGCGGCTGCCGGAGATGGAGCGCTCCCAGCCCGGCGACCTGATGTCTCGGGTCACCGCGGACACCACTCTGCTGCGCGTGGTCACCACCCAGTCCCTGGTCGGCGCGGCCACCGGCGGTCTCAGCTTCCTGACCACCGTCGTGGTGATGGGGCTGCTGGACCCGGTGCTGCTGGGCGTCACGCTCGCGGTGATCGTGGTGATCGGCGGCTCCATGGGGCTGGTCATGCCCAAGATCGCCAAGGCGACGAAGCAGGCCCAGGAGTCGGTGGGGGCGATCTCCGCGGTGCTGGAGCGGGCCTTCGGGGCGTTCCGTACGGTCAAGGCCTCCGGTGCCGAGCGGCGGGAGGCCGCGGTGATCGAGGAGACCGCGCGCACGGCCTGGCGGCACGGGCTGCAGGCCGCCAAGTGGCAGGCGGTGGCCTGGTCCTCGGTGGGGCTGGCGGTGCAGGTGTCCTTCCTGGCGGTGCTGGGGGTGGGCGGCGCGCGGGTCGCCTCGGGCACCGTCGACATCGGCACGCTGATCGCCTTCCTGCTCTATCTCTTCTACTTGATCGACCCCGTCTCGCGGCTGGTGGAGGCGGTCTCGGAGTACCAGGTCGGCTCGGCGGCGGTGGCCCGTATCGCGGAGGCCGAGCGGCTGGAGACCGAGCCGGAGCACGGCGAGCCGCGGCGGCGAGGGGGGCCGCCGGCCACCGTGGAGTTCCAGGACGTGACCTTCCGCTACCGCGCGGAGCTGGCGCCGGTGCACCACGGGGTGAGCTTCGCGGTGCCGGCCGGCGGGACGACCGCCTTCGTCGGGCCGTCCGGGGCGGGCAAGACCACCGTCTTCGGTCTGATCGAGCGGTTCTACGAGGTCGAGGCGGCGGGCGGCGGCCGGGTGCTGGTGGACGGCAAGGACGTACGGGACTGGCCGCTGGAGGAGCTGCGGGCGGCCATCGGCTATGTCGAGCAGGACGCGCCCGTACTGGCCGGGACGCTGCGCGAGAATCTCCTCTTCGCGGCGCCGGGGGCCACCGACGCGCAGATCGCCGAGGTGCTCGTGCAGACCCGGCTGGACGGGCTGGTGGCGCGGCTGCCCGAGGGGCTGGAGACGGTGGTGGGGCACCGCGGCAGCAAGCTGTCGGGCGGCGAGCGCCAGCGGGTGGCGATCGCCAGGGCGCTGCTGCGCGGGCCGCGGCTGCTCCTGCTGGACGAGGCGACCTCGCAGCTGGACGCGGTCAACGAGCTCGCGCTGCGCGAGACGGTGGCGCAGGCCGCCAAAAGGACCACGGTGCTGGTGGTGGCGCACCGTCTGTCGACGGTGACGCTGGCCGACCGGATCGTGGTGATGGAGGCGGGGCGGGTGCGGGCGGTGGGCACGCACGCGCAGCTGGTGGCGTCCGATCCGCTGTACGGGGAACTGGCGGCCACGCAATTTCTTGCCACAGCGCCCGATGTACGGGCCTAGCGGGCCACCTAACGGGACACTTCGGGCATGACGCCTTCACTGACAACCCGTCGCCGGGTGGCGGCCGCCACGGCCGCCGCCCTGTGCGCGGCCGCCCTCGCGGCCGGCTGTTCCGGCTCCGACTCCGGATCCGCGTCGAAGTCCCCCGGTCCTTCGGCGCCTGTCTCCGCCTCGCCCAACGGCAAGCAGCAGGCCCCCGGCGCCGCCAACGATCTGCAGAACGACTACCAGCGGGTCGTCAAGGACGTGCTGCCCTCCGTCGTCCAGATCACCACCGACTCCGGGCTGGGCTCCGGCGTGGTCTACGACGACCGGGGCCATGTCGTCACCAACGCCCACGTCGTGGACAAGGCACAGTCCTTCCAGGTCACCACCGCCAGCGGCAGCGACGCCCTGAAGGCGGAGCTGGTCTCCTCCTACCCGCAGCAGGACCTGGCCGTCATCAAGATCAGCAAGGTGCCCAAGGGCCTCAAGCCCGCGGTCCTGGGCGACTCCGGCAAGGTCGCGATCGGGCAGATCGTGCTCGCCATGGGCAGCCCGCTGGGCCTGTCGGGGTCCGTGACCCAGGGCATCGTCTCGGCGACCGGACGTACCGTCAGCGAGGGGCGCAGGGGCGGCGGTACGGGCGCGACCATCGCCAACATGGTGCAGACCTCCGCCGCGATCAACCCCGGCAACAGCGGCGGCGCGCTGGTGAACCTTTCCGGCCAGGTCATCGGCATCCCGACGCTGGCGGCCACCGACCCGCAGATGGGCGAGGGCGCGGCGCCCGGCATCGGCTTCGCGATCCCGGCCTCCACGGTCAAGAACATCGCCGACCAGATCATCAAGAGCGGCCGGGTCACCGACTCGGGCCGGGCCGCGCTGGGCATCAGCGGGCGCACCCTGCTCGGGCCCGACTTCGAGCCGGCCGGGGTGGTGGTGGCCGAGGTGACCCCGGGCGGCGGCGCGCAGAAGGCGGGCATCGAACGGGGCGATGTCATCGTCAAGTTCGGCAACGCGCCCATCGCCACGATGCAGCAGCTGGCCGAGGCGCTGGCCGGGGCGAAGCCGGGCGACACGGTGCAGGTGACCGTCGACCGGGACGGCACGGACAAGACCGTGCCGGTGACGCTCGGGCAGATCTGATCCGCGCGGCGGCCCGTGTCCGCTGCTCAGCCCGCGTCGGCGTGCAGGCTCATCGCGTAGATCTCACTGCCGTCCTCGAAGAGCGTCACCCGGTCCGCGCCGCCCTCCAGCAGGTCCTTCCACACCTCGCCGATCCAGGACTCCGCGTCCCCTTGCGTGCTGAACTCCTCCGGTTCCACCGCGGGTGCCGTCTCGCTCCCGTCGGCCTTCTCGAACCGCCACGTCCACGCCATGTCCGCCTCCTGGATCCCACCGGTTACGTGCTGATCGCGTTGTGCTCGCGTGCTGATCCGCAGCCTAACGGCCGTGTCGAGAGGTCCCCCCGCGCGCCCGCAGGACCCGGACGCGAGAAAATCACCGGGTGGACCTGACTCTCCTCGGCACCGGAGCCCCGCTGGGGCTGCCGCGCCCCGGCTGCCCCTGTGCCGCCTGCGCCACCGCCGTCGGCGGCGAGGCGCGGGCGGCCACCGCGCTGCTCATCGACGGCGCGCTGCTGCTCGACCTCACCCCGGGGCTGGCGTTCGCCGCCGCCCGCGCGGGGCAGTCGCTCGGCGGCGTACGGCAGGTGCTGCTCTCGCACCCGCACGACGGCCCCGCCGTGGAGGTGCCGCCGGGGCTGCCGCAGCCGGGCCGGGTGGCGGACGGGCGGGAGCTGGCGCTGCTGGACGGGCACCGGGTGCGCGCGGTGGCGGTGGATGTGCCGGGCACCGGCTACGAGATCTGCGGGGCGGGCGGGGCACAGGGCGAGCGGCTGCTGTACCTGCCGCCGGGCGCCGCCCCCGCAGGGCTGGGCGAGAGCGAGCGCGGCGACCCGTACGACATGGTGCTGCTGGACGTCCTGGCGCGGCCCGACGCGCTGGCGCGGCTGCGGGCGAGCGGCGCCGTGGACGCGGCCACCGATGTGATCGCCGTGCATCTGGACCACGGCGCGCCGCCGGGGCCCGAGCTGCACCGGCGGCTGGCCGCCGCGGGCGCCAGGGCCGTGCCGGACGGCACCTCGCTGCTGGTCGGGGAGTACCACGAGGTGCCCGATCTGCCGCGCCGCACCCTGGTGCTGGGCGGGGCGCGCAGCGGCAAGTCCGCCGAGGCCGAGCGGCGGCTGGCGGCCTTTCCCGACGTGCTGTACGTGGCCACCGGCGGCACCCGGGACGGCGACGCGGAGTGGGCGGCGCGGGTCTTCGCGCACCGCGAGCGGCGCCCTTCCACCTGGCGTACCGCCGAGACCTGCGACCTGGTGCCGCTGCTGTCCGAAGAGGCCGGGCAGGGGTACGGGGAGGGGGTGCTGCTGATCGACTGTCTGGCGCTGTGGCTGACGCAGGTGATGGACGAGGTCGGGGCGTGGGACGACGAGAAGTGGGCGGCGGGCGGCGAGCGGGCGCTGCACGAGCGGGTGGCCGAGCTGGTGTCAGCCGTACGGACCACCCGGCGGCCGCTGGTCGCGGTGAGCAACGAGGTCGGTTCGGGGGTGGTGCCCGCGACCGCTTCGGGCCGCCGCTTCCGTGACGAACTCGGCCGTCTGAACGCCGCGTTCGCCGCCGAGTGCGAGCAGGTGCTGCTCGTCGTGGCCGGGCAGGCGCTTGCGCTGCGTGGATGACGGACGCCCGCGGGCACCCGTGTCCGCTTGCCTGGGCCCTTGGGGGCGGGTGGTCTTGGGAGGGTGACCGAAACTCAACCCTCAAGAGTCCGGGCCGATCTGAGCGGGGTCCCGGAAACGCTGCTGTGGACGCTCTACAACCGGGCCGCCGAAGCCGGGCACCCCGAAGCGGTCCTGAAGGACCCCAAGGCCCTGGAGCTGATGGCCTGCGTCGACTATCCCTTCGCGGACCGGCTGGGGCCGCCCGACGCGCACTTCTCGCAGATCCAGGGGCTGCGCTCGCGCTGTTTCGACGACGCGGTGCGCGCCTACGTACGCCGCCGTCCCCAGGCCACCGTCGTCGCGCTCGGCGAGGGGCTGGAGACGGGCTTCTGGCGGGTGGACAACGGCCTGCTCAACTGGCTGACCGTGGAGCTGCCCGAGGCCGCGGCGCTGCGCCGGATGCTGCTGCCGGACGGTGAGCGGCGGCGCACCCTGGCCCGCTCGGTGACCGACCACAGCTGGCTGGACGCGGTGCCGAACCCGGAGCGCGGGGTGATCGTCACGGCGCAGGGGCTGCTGATGTACCTCTCCCCGCCCGAGGTGCGCGATCTGCTCGCGGCCTGCGCCGAGCGCTTCCCCGGCGGGCGGCTGGTCTTCGACTCGGTGCCGCGGTGGATCTCGCGGCTGTCCCGGCGCGGCAGGCTCAAGGTCGGCAACCTGCGCCTGCCGCCGATGCGTTGGGGCATGGACGCCGCCGAGCGCCCCCGCATCGCCAGCGCCCACCCCGGCATCGTCGACGTACGGGAGCTGCCGCTGCCCCCGGGCCGCGGCCTGTTCCTGGGCAGCGTCGCGCCCCGGCAGCACCGCATCCCGCTGCTGCGGACGCTGTCGCCGACGATCAGCGAGGTCCGCTTCGGCGGCTGAGGCGGGATGCGGTCAGGGGGCCGCGGCCGGCCGGGCCGCCGCCCCCCCGGCGGCGCCCGCTGCCCGCACGGGTCAGTCGCGGCGGGCGACCACCCGGTAGGCGTTGGCGAAGCGGGTGCGCCGGATGAGTGGGGTGAGCACTGCCTCCGCTACGCCCGCCGCGACCAGGGCGGGCGCCGCGGCGGCCAGCAGCAGCCAGCGCGCCAGGCGCCGGCGGCGGTCCGGCGTGGCCGGCAGCCACGGCGCGTTCTCCCCCGGCAGCCAGCGGTGCAGCATCAGGGCGAGGGCGCCGCTCAGGCTCCCCTGGCCGTGCGGCTCCCGGCGGTCGGTCGCCACCACGGTGAATCCGGTGTGCGCCAAGGCGTCGCAGAGATTGCCGATCGGCACGAAGTGCAGGTGCTGCGGCTGGAGCCAGGGGACCCACCACTTGCCCAGCATCCGCCCGTAGGACTGCGGGTCGGGCACCTCGATCAGCAGGTACCCCCCGGGCCGCAGTACGGCGTGGGCCGCGCGCAGTTCGGCGCGCGGGTCGCCGGTGTGCTCCAGGTAGTGGAACATGCTCACCACGTCGAAGCGGTCCGCCAGCTTCTGGGCCAGTTCGACGAACTGGCCGCGGTGGGCGCGGGCGATCCGGCCGTGCCGCTCGGCGATCTCGACGCCGTCCGAGCAGTCCACGCCCTCGAACTCCGCCCCGGGGTGTACGCGTTGGGCGGCCCCGCAGAAGTGTCCGTGGCCGGTGCCGACGTCGAGCCAGCGGCGCGGCCGGACGTGCGGGGGCAGCGCACGGGCCCGCGCGGCGTAGAGCTTGGCCGCCCGGGCGAACATGAACTCCGAGAAGCGTTCGCCCAGCCCGTCGTACCAGTCGCGGTAGTAGAACTCCAGCCCCGCCTCGTTCAGCCGGGGGTTTTGGAAGATGTGCCCGCAGTCACGGCAGCGGTCCAGGGTGAAGACGCCGGGCTTGTGCTGCATGAGGTCGCCGGTGCGCAGCTGCTCGCGCAGCCGGGTGGAGTGGCACCAGGGGCAGTCGGTGCGCCGCGCTTCGAAGAACCGCTCCGGTCCGTGGGCGAGATCCGCCTGGTAGCGAGGGCGCAGGGCCGCGATCTGCCGGGTGCGGGAGTGCCGGGTGCGGGGGGCGGCGGAGGTTCGGGTGGTCATCGCTGTCAGTCCTTCCGGGCCACGACGCGGTAGGCGTTGGCGAAGCGGCTGCGCCGTACCAGGGGGGCCAGCAGTTGGTCGAGCCAGTAGGAGGCCATCACGGCGGGCGCGGCCACGGCCGTCAGCAGGCGGCGGGCGGCCCGCCGGGCCGCGGTGGGCGGGTGCGGGTGCCAGGGGCTGTCGTCGTGCGGCAGCAGCCGGGCCACGAACAGGCAGGCGGCGACGCACAGGTCGTTGGGGATGTGGGACTCGCGCCGCTCGGCGGTGAC
Source organism: Streptomyces sp. UF-297 (assembly GCF_058245575.1). Taxonomy (NCBI): domain Bacteria; kingdom Bacillati; phylum Actinomycetota; class Actinomycetes; order Kitasatosporales; family Streptomycetaceae; genus Streptomyces; species Streptomyces sp. UF-297. The sequence goes on from NZ_JBSIBZ010000048.1 coordinate 19,189, forward strand.
GACGGTGAAACCCAGCTCCGCGAGGGCCCGGCAGAGGTTGGCGGGCGGGACGAAGTGCAGGTGCTGCGGCTGGAACCACGGCATCCACCAGCGTCCCAGCACGCGGCCGTACCAGGACTCGGGGTTGGGGACCTCGATCAGCAGATGGCCGCCGGGCCGCAGCGCGGTACGGGCGGCGGCCAGCTCGGCGCGCGGGTCGGGGGTGTGTTCCAGGTAGTGGAACATGCTCACCACGTCGTACCGCTCGCTCAGCTGCGCGGCGAGTTCGGTGAACGGGCCGCGGTGGGCACGTTCGATGCGCCCTTCGCGCTCGGCCTGCGCCACGCCCTGTCCCAGGTCCAGCCCGTCGAAGGCGGTGTCGGGCAGGACCTCCTTGGCGGCGGCGGGGAAGTGCCCGCTGCCGGTGCCCACGTCCAGCCAGCGGGCGGGACGGCAGAAGGGCAGCACCGACCGGACGCTGGTGCGGTGACGCGCCTGGCTGACCGAGGCGTTGAACAGGAACTCCGCCAGCTCCTTGCCCAGGCCGTCGTAGAAGTCGCGGTAGTAGAAGTCCAGGCCGTCGGTGTTCAGCCGGGGGTTCTGGAAGCGGTGGCCGCACGAGACGCATTCGTCGACGACGAAGGTGCCGGGCTTGCGCTGGACGAGGTCACCGGTGCGCAGCCGCTCGCGGAGGGTGGGCGAGGCGCACCAGGGGCAGGTGGCCCGCTGCGGTTCGAAGAACCGGTCGAGGCCGCGGGCGATTTCGGCCTGGTAGGCGGGGCGAAGGGCGGCGACCTCTTCGGTACGTCCCATGGCGGTTCGGTCTCTTTCCGTATGCGGTATGCGGGGCGGTCAGTGGTCGAGGGCGAGCTTTTCGAGGTGGGCGGCCGCGGTGGGGGCGCCGCCCGCGGCCCGGAAGGAGTCGCCGATGCGGCGGGCCGCCAGCGCGTAGGACGGCTCGTCCAGTACCGCGTCCAGGGCGGCGCCGATCTGCCGGCGGCCGGCCCGGCCGAAGCGGACGCGCAGCCCTGCTCCGGCCGCGGTGACCTGTCCGGCGACCACGGGCTGGTCGTCGCGGATCGGGGCGACCACGAGCGGTACGCCGTGCCACAGGGACTCGGCGACGGTGTTGTGGCCCGCGTGGCTGATGACCGCGTGCAGCTGCTCCAGCAGCGGGAGCTGGGGCACCGAGGGCCGTACCAGCACGTCGGGGCCGCCGTCGTCGGGCAGGGCCCCGCCCGGGTCGCTGACCACGGCCTGGAGGCGTCCCGCCCGCTCCCGTACGGCCTGGGCGCACTCGGTGAGGAAGCGGGCGCCGACGTCGGTGTTGGCGGTGCCCAGGCTGATCAGGACCAGGCGCCGGTCCGCCTCGATCCACTCCCAGGGGAAGTCGGGGGCATTCGGCCTGCGCCGTCCCAGCGCCGGGCCGACGAAGGTCGCCCGGGGGACGCCGGGCGGGGGCGGGCCCGTCAGCTCCTCGGTGGTGAAGGCCAGGGTCAGGTACGGGGAGAAGCGCGGGTCGTGCGAGGCGGCGGCCGGGTCGCCGAAGCGGGTGCGCAGCGAGTCGATGAACTGTGCGATCCAGTCGCCGACCCTGGGGATGCCGGCGGTGGAGTCGGTGAGTTCGGCAGAGGTGGTGGCGGAGGTGGCGTACGGGATGCCCAGGCGCTCGGCGACCAGCGCTCCGGCCAGCGCCTGCTGGTCGCTGACGATCACATCGGGCTTGAACTCCCGTGCCGCGGCCTCCACTTGGGGCGCCATGGCCTCGGTGAGCGGGCCGAAGCAGTCCTCCCACAGGAAGCGCAGGGCGGCCACGCCGCGCAGACCGGCCGGGCGCCGGGTGGCCCCGTCGGGCACCGGGCAGGCGAAGACCTCGGCGTCCTCGCCCACCAGGCGCGCCAGCACCGGGGGGTGTCCGGCCCAGGCGACGCGGTGGCCGCGCGCACTCAGCTCGGCGGCGACGGCGGCGGCCGGGTTGACGTGCCCGACCAGCGGCGGGACGACGAACAGGAAACGGCTCACCGCGGTCGCACCCACTCCCCCAGGCACGGGTGCGGGGCCCGCCCGTTGCGCTGCTCGGCGACCCAGTCGATGACGATGTCGCGCATCTCGGCCGGGGTGCCGATCAGGACCGAGTGCTCGTGGCCGGGGACGGAGACCGTACGGCACCAGGGGATCAGCGACTCCAGCCAGGGAGCCTGGGCGACCAGGTCGGACTCGGCGCCGTACACCGCGAGGAGAGGGATGGACAGCTGCCGGATGCGTTCCTCGGTGACCACGTCGCCGGCCGGGATCTCGTCGGCCAGGGTGGTCTCGCGCAGCATCTTGGCGGCGGCCTTGGCCAGGCGGGAGGTGTGGCCGCCGCAGTTGGCCTCGATCCAGGCCAGCGCCATGGGGTGCTGGAGCTGGTCGCGGGAGCGGCGCAGCAGCCGGCCCATCTCGGCGGCCCATTCGGCCGTCGGCGGGGCGGACTCGACCATGACGAGGCTGGCGACCCGGCCGGGGTAGCGCAGCGCGTAGTCGAAGGCGACGGTGCCGCCGAAGGAGTTGCCGACCAGGTGGACCGGGCCGCGGACCTCCAACTCGTCCAGGAGGGCGGCCAGGTCGGCGGTGAAGTGCTGGAGGGTGTAGCCGCTGCGGGGGCGGTCGCTGCGGCCGTGGCCGCGCTGGTCGTACAGGACGACGTCGCAGCCGGCGGCGGTCAGGGCGGGGCCGACGGTGAAGTAGTAGCTGGCGAGGCTGTCGGTGCCGATGCCGTGCACGCACACGACGGTGGGGACGTTGCCGTCCGTGCGCTCGCCCGCGGGCGCGTCCAGGCGTTCGACGTTGAGCTGGAGGCCGCTGTGCACCCCGCCCACCTGCATCCGTGCCATCGCTCAGCTGCTCCGCTCGGTGGCGGGCGCGGCTGCTACCCCGGTTTCTCCGCTGGCGCGCAGGCGGCCCGCGACGTAGCGGACGAGCTGTCCGACGTTCAGCTCGATGATCTCGGGCAGCTCCATCCCGGCGAGGAATTCGGGGAAGTTGACGCGCTCGCCGTAGTGGGCGCGCAGTTCTCCGGCGAGGGTGACCAGGTCGATGCTCTCCAGGTCGAGGTCGTCGGTGAAGCGCGTGCCCATGCCGATCTCCACGTCCGCGAGGTCGTAGTCGCCCAGGACGGAGCGGAGCATCGTGGCGATCTCGGAGAGGATCTGTTCCTCGTCGGCGGCGATGGGGTTCACGTCGGTCAGGCTGGTGTCCACTTAGCCGTTCTCCTCTGGTGCGTGGGTTGCGTCCGTGGCCGCTGGTGTGTCGGTTGCGCCTGTTTCGCCGCTGGGGAGCGGGCCCGTGGTCCAGGCCACGACGTAGCTCCGCTGCGGCAGTCCCGGCGGGTTGCCGGTGCGGGTGTGGTGCACCCGGTACGTGCGGTGCGCGGGGGTGCGCACCGTCAGCTCGCGGTCCGTGGCGGCGAGCACCTCGAACTCCCGCGGGCGGCCGCCCAGTCCGGTCCCCTCGGCCTTGGCGGCGGCTTCCTTGGCGGCCCAGAAGCGGGTGAGCCAGCCGCCGTCCGCCCCGGCCGCGCCCTCAAGGGCCGTGACCAGGTCGCGTTCGGCGGCGGTCAGGGCGGTGTCGTACGTGCCGTCCGGGCGCTCGGCGATCTCCTCGATGTCGATGCCGACGCGCACGCCGGGGCCCGCGGGCCGTACGAGCGCGACGGCGGCCTCCTTGCAGTGCGCCAACGACAGCTCCAGCGGCGGCAGTTGACGGCCGTGGACGCCTTCTGGCCAAGGGCGCCCCGAGGGCTCGTTGCGCACCCGCACCTCCGCGGGGAAGATGCCGGCCGGGTCGCTCGCCCACAGGTGGCGGCGCACCGCGTCCTTGGCGGCGATCCGGCCCAACAGCCACTGCCGCTTGCCGCGCGGCGGGTGCTGGGCGTACTGCTCGCGCTCCGGGCCGCCGAGCTGGTTGCGCATCATCAGGTCGCGGGAGGCGGGGTCGGGCCAGCGCTCGAACACCAGGTGCCAGCCGCCCGGCTGGGCGTCGGAGAGCGTGTTGCGCTGCGGGTGGCGCTTGACGGCGTCGGTCTCCGGGGGCGAGTCGAAGCGCCGGTCCTGCCAGCCGAGGATCTCGGCCCAGACCGTGCCGTCGGGCAGGGTCAGCTGGACGTCGGCGGCCAGCACGGTGGCGGTCAGCTCGGTGATGCGCACCAGGCAGCCGAGCGGGGTGCCGGCCGGCGGGTGCTCGGCGTACCAGCGCAGGTCGCGCAGGCCGACGGGGAAGACCACGGTGCGGTCGGTGTGGGTGGCCATCAGCCAGTAGCCGATGAGCTGGCCCACGTTGTCCAGGAGCGCGCCGGGGGCGGGCGGGGTGACCAGGGTGCCGCGCAGGTGCCGCTCGCCGAGGGCGTCGATGGCGGCCACGCCCTGGAAGAGCGGGCCGTGGAACATCCACCGGTCCTCGTACATCTGCCGGGCGCCGACGGCGGGCGGCCGCTCCGGGCCGAGGCCGCTCCAGGGCCGCGGGCGGGAGGCGGTGGGGTACCCGGGGGCGGTGAGGACGGTGGCGCGGGCGTAGCGCCCGAAGCAGACCTCGATCCCGTCGCCGTCGGCCTCGGGGGCGGCAGCGACCTCGATGTCGAGGGGCGGCTCGGCCACCACCCACTCCAGGAACCGCGCGTCGCGCACCGCGACGGCCCGCTGCCCCGGCCGAAGGCCCTGGGCCGCGTCCGCCATGTGGCCGACGATGGTGGTGGCGGGGACCACCGGCCAGCGGTCGGCCAGTTCGGGCCAGCCCGCGCGCTGCTGGAAGAAGCAGTGGTCCAGGAGGTAGGGCATGGCCTGGACGGAGACGTGGAGAGTGGAGGGGGACAGGGGCGGTGCGGGGGGCTGATGGGCGGCGGGCTCCGGGCGGGCCGGAGCGGAGGGCTGATGGGCGGCGGGCTCCGGGCGGGCCGGTGCAGTGGGCTGATGGGCGGCGGGCTCCGGGCGGGCCGGTGCAGTGGGCTTACGGGTGGCAGGCTCCGGGCGGGCCGGAGCGGGCGTCGCGGGTACGGGGCGGGTGCGCGGGGCCGCCTCGAACAGGGCGACGGCGGTGTCGGCGGTCTCCGTCAGCAGCGCGTGCAGTTCGGCGGCGGCCGGGAACCGCGTGGCCAGATCGGCCAGTTGACCGCTTCCGGCCGTGGTGGCGCTCCTGGCGGCCGCGGGGGCGGCCTCCCGGAGCCCGGCCCGCAGCGCGTCCCGTACCGCGGGGTCCAGTGACACCAGTCCCGCTCCGAGGTCGAGGCGCACCGTGCGGCGCGAGGGCGCGGCAGGGGCGGGCGCCGCCTCGTCCGTCACCGCCGCGGCCTGTTTCACGGAGGCGTACGCGCTCGACGTCGCCGTTTCCGACCGGACCGGCACCCCGGGCGCCGGGGGCCGCGCGGATCCGTTCCGCTCGGCGGACGCCGGATCGGCGCCGACGGCGGCGGACGCCGGGCCGCTGCCGACGGGGCCGGACGCGGGACGCGCCGCCCCGGCCGATGCCCGCCGCGTCCCCGGCGCGGCCAGCGCGCCGAAGTCCGGATCCGCCCCGTACGCCCACAACCCCGCCGCCACGCGCAGCAGTTGGGGCAGACCGTCGCGGCGGGGACTGTTGGCGGTGACGGCGAGGTGCGGGCGCTCGCCGAGGGTGTCGTCGACCAGGGTGCTCAGCTGGCCCCCGCCGACCTGGACGAAGGCGCGAAAGCCCGCCGCGTACAGCGCCTCGATCAGCGGGCGGAAGCGGACCGGCTCCAGCAGGTGGCGCACGAACAGCTCGCGCACCGCGGCGGGTTCGTCGGGGAAGGGCGCGGCCGTGGTGCCCGACCAGACCGGGACGCTCTGGCGGTGCAAGGTGAAGCCCTCGCTCGCGCGCTGGATGGGGCCGAGGTAGGGGGCGAGCATCGGGGTGTGGAAGCCGGAGCGGAACGGCAGCACCTGGCCGAGGACGCCGTCCGCGCGCCGGCTGGCCACGAAGTCCTCGACGGGTGCCGCCGGGCCGCAGACGATGGACTGCCGGGGCGCGTTGTCGTGCGAGAGGACGATCCCGGACCACTCGGGGCGGCGGGCCAGGCAGGCGCGGATCTCGTCGGCGGGGGCGCCGAGCGCGGCGAAGGCCAGGCCCGGGACGTCGAGGACGGCGGGGTCGAAGGCGTCGAGGAAGGTGTCCACCTCGTCGTCGGCGAAGATGCCGCCGGCCACCATCGCGGTCCACTCCCCCACGCTGTGCCCGGCCACCGCGTCCGGTACGACGCCGATGCGGTGCAGTGCGGCGGCCAGCAGGCGGCCGACGGCGACCACGGCCGCGCCGTGTGCGCCGATCTCGCCCACGCTGACGTCCTTGCGGCCGGTCCTGGGCAGCCCGAAGTGGTCGGCGATGTCGTCGGTGCGGGGCGCGAACTCGGCCTCCAGGCCGGGGAAGACGAAGGCGGTACGCCCGTCGGCCAGCGGCCGGTCCGGCGCGTACCAGACGTCGCCGCGCCCGCCCCAGGGCCGCTCGCGCGCGGCCGCCTTGCGGGCGAGCCCCAGGCGCTTGGCGGTCGGCCCGACCAGCGCGAGCCTGCTGGGGCCCCCGGGGCCGTACGCCTGTCCGTCACCGCCGGGCAGCGCCGCGGCCCGCAGGACGGCGTCCTCGGCGTCCAGCAGCGCGGCCAGCGCCCCGGGGCCGGGGGCGGCGAGGCGCAACACGGCTTCGGGCTCGGCCACTTGGGCGCGCGCGGCAGCGGCCGGTTCGGCGGCGGCCGGTTCGGGAGTGGGCAGGGCAACGGTGGCCGGTGCGGCGGCGACCGGCGCGGGAGTGGGCAGGGCGACGGCGGCCGGTGCGGGTGTGGACAGGGCGACGGCGGCCGGTGCGGCGGGCAGCGCGACGCCCGCCGGTGCGGCGGCGGGCAGCGCGACGCCTGCCGGGTCTCCGGTGCCGGGCGCCTCTTCCAGGACGACATGCGCGTTGATGCCGCCGAAGCCGAAGGCGTTGACGGCGGCGCGGCGCGGGGCGCCACCGGGGCGGGCGTCCCAGGGGCGGGGGGTGGCCAGGGGGCGGAAGCGGGTGGCGGCCAGGGCGGGGTGGGGGTCCTCGCAGTGCAGGGTGGGCAGCAGGACGCGGCGGTGGACGGCGAGGGCGGCCTTGATCAGGCCCGCGATGCCGGCGGCCGGCATGGTGTGGCCGATCATCGATTTGACCGACCCGATGACAGGGGCACCGGAGGCGTCACCGGCCACAGCCGGGCCGAACACCGCAGCCAGCGTGGCGAGTTCGGCCGCGTCACCGCTGGGCGTACCGGTGCCGTGCGCCTCCAGCAGGCCCACCGAGCCGGGCGCCGCGGGGTCCAGGCCCGCGGCGCGCCAGGCGAGCCGCACGGCCCGCTCCTGCCCGCCGGGGTCAGGGTTGACCAGGCTGGCGGCCCGCCCGTCACTGGCGATGCCGGTGCCGCGGATGACGGCGTAGACGCGGTCCCCGTCGCGCTCGGCGTCCGCCAGCCGCTTGAGGGCCACCACGCCGGTGCCCTCGCCCATCAGCACGCCGTCGGCGCCGCGGTGGAAGGGGCGGATGCGCTGGGAGGGGGAGAGCGCGCGCAGCTGCGAGAAGACGCTCCACAGGGTGATGTCGTGGCAGTGGTGCACGCCGCCCGCCAGCATCATGTCGCAGCGCCCCTGGGCCAGTTCGGCCACCGCGTGGTCGACGGCGATCAGCGAGGAGGCGCAGGCGGCGTCGACGGTGTAGGCGGGCCCGCGCAGGTCGAGGCGGTTGGCGACGCGGGAGGCGGCGAAGTTGGGCACCAGCCCGATGACGGACTCGGGGCTGTGCGGGCCCAGTGCCTGGGTGAAGGCGCCGCGGACCGCGGCGATCCGCTCGTCACTCAGCTCCGGCATCAACTCCCTCAGCGTACGGGCGAGTTGGGAGGCGGTACGCACCCGCTGGTCCAGCCGGGCCAGGCCGGAGGTGAGATAGCCGCCGCGGCCCAGGATCACCCCGATACGGGAGCGGTCGGCGGGCAGCTTGCCCGTGCCGCCCGCGTCCGCGACGGCGTCGGCGGCCACCCGCAGCGCGATCAGCTGGTCGGGTTCGGTGGCGGCCACCGAGCCGGGCATGATGCCGAAGGCCGCGGGGTCGATCTCGGCGTGCCCGTCGACGAAGCCGCCGCGCCGGCAGTAGATCGCCTCGGGTCCCTCGCCGTCCAGGGGGTAGTGGTCGGGGCCCCAGCGGTCTGCGGGCACGTCCGTGATGGAGTCCACGCCGTCGAGAAGGTTGTGCCAGTACGCGTCCAGGCTGCCCGCGCCGGGCAGTACGGCCGCCATCCCGACGATGGCGACCGGCTGCCCCGGCGCTGCGCCCGCGGTGGTCGTGGTGCTCATCTCACCAGCCCGACGCCGTACGCAGCACCTCGTCGGCGCCCGCCTCGCCCCAGGCCAGCTCGCGCAGCAGCGCCAGCACGCCCTCCTCGGGGTCGATCAGCCCGATGCCGCGCCGCGCGTACTCGCGGCCCAGCTCCGGGGTGACCATGCCGGTGTGCGGGCCTTCGGCGGGCGCCCACGGGCCCCAGTGCACGGTCAGCGCCCGGCTCCCGGTGCGCGCCGCCCACTGCCGTCCCAGGGTGGCCAGGGCGTCGTTGGCGGCCGCGTAGTCGCCCTGCCCGCGGTTGCCCAGCGCCCCGGCGATGGAGCCGAACAGGACGGCGAAGCGCGGCGGCGCGGCCAGTTCGGCGAGGGTGCCCAGCAGATGGCGGGCGCCGTCCACCTTGGTGCCGTACACCCGCCGGAAGGAGTCGGGGTCCTTCTCGGCGAGCAGCCGGTCCTCGATGACGCCCGCCGCGTGGACGGCGCCGTCGATGCGCCCGTACTGGGCGTGGATGGCCTTGACGGTCTGCTGTACGGCCTCGGCGTCGCGCAGGTCCACGGCCCGGTAGCCCGCCAGCCCGCCGAGCGAGCGGATCTCGGCCAGGGTGGCGGCCACCTCGCGCTGGGCGAGGATGCGGCCCGCCTCGCGGTCGATCTCGGCGGGGGCGAGGCCGCCGCGGGCTGCGAGGGCGGTGCGCAGCGCGGTGCGGTCGGCGGCGGATGCGGTGTCCGGGGCCTCGGCGGTCTCGGGCAGCGGCGTGCGGCCCAGGAGTTCGATGCGGCAGCGGGCCGCCGCGGCGAGCGCGAGGGCGAAGCGGGCGGTGATGCCGCGGGCGCCGCCGGCCAGTACGACCACGGAGTCCGGCCCCAGGCCCAGGGCCGCGGCCTCGGCGGCGCCGTCGCCCGCGGGCCCGGCCCCCGTGGTCCCCAGGAGCCCCAGCTCGGCCTCCACCGGCTCGATTCCGTGCCGCTGCCCGGGGCCGCCGGTGCGCAGCACGACCGGGGTGGCGTCGGGGGCGAGGAGTTCGCCGATCAGGATGTCGGCGAGGGCCACGGGGGGTGCGGCGGTGTCGAGTTCGACCAGGCGGGCGACGGTGTCGGGGTACTCGCGGGCGACCGTACGGAAGAAGCCGCGCAGCCCGGCGGTGTGCTCGGCGCCGGGGCCCTCGGCGGGGCGGGCGCACAGCAGCCGCTCGGGGCCGTGCGCGAGCGCCGCCTTGAACACCGGGAAGGCGGCGGGCAGTACGGGCTCGCGGGCGGTGAGCGCACCGAGGTGGACGATGCCGTCCAGGCGCCCGGCGTCCGGCTGCGGCAGGCGGTCGTCCGCGTGGCGTACGGCCTCGGCGCCGTGCTCGGCGAGGCGGGCGGCCAGCGCCTGGGCGACGGGGGTGCCCTCGCCGAGGACCGCGTACCGCTTGCCCGCCAGGGCGGTCGCGCCGGGCCCGGCGTCGGGGGCCGGGGGCAGCGGGACGGGCCGCAGGAGGTAGCGCTTGGGGGCGCCGACGGTGGGCTCGGCGGCGGGGGCGGACTCGGTCACCGGGCCGGATCCGGTGGCCGGGCCGGATCCGGTGGCCACAGGTGCCGGGGCGGCGGGCTCGGGGGGCGCCTCCCGCTGCGCCGGGCCGCCACCGACCCGCGCCGCCAGCCACGCCGCGATCGAGGACGCCGTACGCGCCCGCGTCAACTCCTCCAACTCCGCATCCGGCAACGACCGCAGATCGATCCCACCACCCGCCAGCCGACGCCCCAACTCCCCCGCAATCTCCGTCCGCTTGATCGAATCCACACTCAGATCCGCTTCCAGATCGAGACCCGGCTCGATCATCTCCACCGGATACCCCGTACGCTCCGCGATCACCGCAAGCACCGTCCGCACAATCTCCGCCTCGGACAGAGCCGGAGAGGGGGCGGGAGACGGGGCGGCGGGCTCGGGGGGCGCCTCCCGCCGCGCCGGGCCGCCACCGACCCGCGCCGCCAGCCACGCCGCGATCGAGGACGCCGTACGCGCCCGCGTCAACTCCTCCAACTCCGCATCCGGCAACGACCGCAGATCGATCCCACCACCCGCCAGCCGACGCCCCAACTCCCCCGCAATCTCCGTCCGCTTGATCGAATCCACACTCAGATCCGCTTCCAGATCGAGACCCGGCTCGATCATCTCCACCGGATACCCCGTACGCTCCGCGATCACCGCAAGCACCGTCCGCACAATCTCCGCCTCCGACAGAGCCGGAGCCGGTTCCTGGGCCGCTGCCTGGGCGGGCGTCGCCTCGGCCTCGTACGACGGCAGGGCCGCGGGAGCCATCGGGGCCGTCACCGCCGCCTCCGGCGCCAGCGGCGCGACGCCCCCCGCGCTCCCGAAGTACGCCATCAGCACGTCCCGCTGTGCGGCCACCATCTCGCGGCTGCTGCGCAGGAATTCGTTGATCAGGGCGTCCCTGTCGTCCTGTCCACCGGCAACGGGGCCCTGGATTCCGCTGGGCTGGTTCACGGTCGTCTCCTGGAGGCGTTGGCTGGGGGAGGTGAGCCGGATGCGCCGGGCCGGGCGCAGGGCTCCGGGGAGCGGTTCGCCCGCGGCGGTCCGTACGAGCTGGCCGTCGACGGTCCAGCCGGGGCGGGGCGGCAGCGCGTCGGGGTCGGCGGGCACCGCGTCGCGGCCGTGCAGCAGGCTGGTGGCCGCGACCGGTACGCCGCCCACCGCGAGCCGGGCCAGGGCGTCCAGGAAGCCGGGGAGCCCGGCGTCCGGGCGCGGTTCGCAGGCGACGGCCAGGTGCGGGCGGTCGCCGAGCACCCGGCCGACCAGGGTGGTCAGGACCGTGCCGGGGCCCGCCTCGACGAAGGTGCGCACCCCGGCCTCGTACATGGCCTCGATCTGCTCGGCGAAGCGGACCGGGGAGCCGATCTGGTCGGCGAGGTGGGCACGTACGGCCTCGGGGTCGGCGGGGTAGCGGGCCGCGGTGAGGTTGGCCCAGACGGGAAATTCGGGGGCGCGGACCTGCCGGCGGCGCAGCGCGTGGGCGAAGCGCTCGCCCGCGCCGTCGAGCAGCGGGCTGTGGAAGGCGCAGGCGACGGGGAGGCGGCGGGCGCTCAGGCCGGTGGCCGCGAGGCGGGTGACGGCCTCCTCGACGGCGGCGGTGGGGCCCGAGATGACGGTCTGGTCGGGGGCGTTGCGGTTGGCGGCGACGACGGTGCCCGCCAGTCCGGCCTCCCGCAGGGCCTGCTCGACGGCCTCGGCACCCGCCCCTACGGCGGCCATCGCGCCGGGGTCGCTGCCCACCGAGGCCAGGATCGCCTCGGCGCGCTCGGCGCTCAGGCCGGGGAGTTCGGCGGGGTCCAGGGCGCCTGCCGCGCAGAGCGCGACCAGTTCGCCGTAGCTGTGCCCGGCGGCGGCGTCGGGGCGCACCCCGGCGGCCAGCAGCAGGTCGTGCACGGCCAACGAGGTGATGCCCAGGGCGGGTTGGGCGATGCGGGTGTCGGTGAGGCGGGCCCGCTGTGCCTGGCGTTCGGCGTCGTCGAAGGCGGCGGGCGGGTACAGGGCGGCCGCCGCCGCTCCGCCGGCCCGCAAGTGGCGCTGTGTCTCGGGGAAGGCGGTGAGCAGTTCGGCCAGCATGCCGGGGCGCTGGCTGCCCTGGCCGGGGAAGAGGAAGGCGGTCCTGGCCGGCGCCGCGGCGTCCGTCTCGGCCGGCGGGTGGTCCTCGGCCCAGTGCACGCCCGGCGCCTGCTGCCCGTCGCGTACGGTCCGCAGCAGGCCGGCGAGTTCGTCCAGGTCCGTGGCGACGAAGGCCGCGCGGACCGGTCCGGTGCCGGACCCGGCGCGGCGGGCCGCGGTGAGCGCGAGGTCCCGCAGCCGCCAGGGGGCGTCTCCTTCGCGCGCCGTCTCCACCAGCGCCAGCAGGGCCTGTGCCGCGGGCCGCACGGCGTCCCGGTCGGCGCCGCGGAAGGTGAACAGCTCGGCGGGCCAGGCGTCCAGGCCCTGGCGCGGCGGTACCCCGGCGCCGTCTGCCCCCTCATCTACGTATGCCCGCATCACCACATGGAAGTTGGTGCCGCCGAAGCCGAAGGCGCTGACGCCCGCGACCCGGCGCGCGGGTGGTTCGGCCCAGGGCAGCGCGCGGTCGTGGAAGGCGAACGGGCTGTTCTCGGCGTCCCAGGCGGGGTTGGGGCGCTTCATGTGCAGGGTCGGCGGCCGTACGCCGGTGTGCAGGGCGAGCGCCGACTTGATCAGCCCGGCCAGGCCCGCCGCGCACTTGGTGTGCCCGATCTGGGACTTGACGGAGCCCACCACGCAGGAGCCGCGCTCGGCGCCCGCGGCCTGGAACACCGTTGCCAGCGTGGCGAGTTCGGTGCGGTCGCCGACGACGGTGCCGGTGCCGTGCGCCTCGACCAGGCCGACCTCGGCGGGGGAGATCCGGGCGTTGCGGTAGGCGCGCTCGACGGCGGCCCGCTGGCCCTCGGGCCGGGGCGCGGTCAGCCCCAGGGAGCGGCCGTCGCTGGCGCTGCCCACGCCCTGGATCACGGCGTAGATCCGGTCCCCGTCCCGCTCGGCGTCCGCCCGCCGCTTGAGCACCACGCACGCCACGCCCTCGCCGAGCGCGATGCCGTCGGCGTCCGCGTCGAAGGGGCGGCAGCGGCCGGTGGGCGAGAGCGCGTGCACGGAGGAGAAGAGCAGGTAGTCGTTGATGCCGTTGTGCAGGTCGGCGCCGCCGCACAGCGCGACGTCGGCGGTGCCGGCCACCAGTTCCTTGCACGCCACGTCCACGGCGGTCAGCGAGGAGGCGCAGGCCGCGTCGACGGTGTAGTTGGCGCCGCCCAGGTCCAGGCGGTTGGCGATGCGCCCGGAGATGACGTTGGCGAGCATCCCGGGGAAGGAGTCCTCGGTGAGGGTGGGCAGCTGTTCCTCCAGTTCCTCGGGGAGGCTGCCGAGGAAGGAGGGGAGCAGGGTGCGCAGGGTGGTGGCGTTGGCGGCGTCGCTGCCCGCCTCGGCGCCGAAGACGACGCAGGTGCGCTCCCGGGGGAAGGCGCGGTCCTCGTACCCGGCGTCCGCCAGCGCCCTCCTGGCCGCTTCCAGGGCGAGCAGCTGTACGGGCTCGATGCTGGCCAGGGCGTTGGGCGGGATGCCGTAGCGCAGCGGGTCGAAGGGGATCTCGGGCAGGAAGCCGCCCCACTTGGAGGCGGAGACATCGCCGCCGGTGGCGTCCTCGCCGTAGTAGACGCCCGTGTCCCAGCGGTGGCCGGGCACCTCGGTGACGGCGTCCACACCGCCCAGCACATTGGCCCAGAAGGTGGGCAGGTCGGGCGCCTGGGGGAACATGCAGGCCATGCCGACGACGGCGATGTCCAGGGGTTCGGGCGCCGGTTCGGGCCCGGCTTCGGTCTGCGGGGCGGGGACGAGGGTGCGTACGGCGGCGGCCCGCTGCTCGTAGCGCTCGGCGGCGCCGGGGCCCACGGCGTGGTGCAGGGCATCGATGGTGGTGGTCGCGCTGCGCAGCACCGCGACCTCCCCGGCCATGAACATGCCCTCGGCCAGCTGCCGTTCCTCGTCCACGTCCAGCAGTTCGTCGCCGTCGCGCTCGATGCCCTTGCTGGCGATGCGCAGCCGTCCGATGTTGAGCCGCTCCAGCTCCTCCCAGGCCTGCCGCTCGGGCACTCCCTGCGCGCGCAGTTCTTCCTTGCGGGCCCGGTAGCTCTCGGAGAAGGGGCTGGGGACGCAGCGGGTGGCGTGGCCGGGCGCGGTCTGCAGCAGGGCGGTGGCGCGGGCCTGGATGACCTGGCGCTGGAACAGCGGCTGGATGGCGCCGCGCCCCACGGCCTCTTCGGTGAAGAGGTAGGCGGTGCCCATCAGGACGCCCGCGCACACGCCGCGCGCGGTCAGCGGGGCGGCCAGGGCGGCGACCATGGCGCCGGAGCGCTCGTCGTGCACTCCCCCGGCGAAGAGCACCTCGACGGTGCGCGGGTCGATGCGGTCCCGCTCCTCGTCGAGGAAGTCCGCGAGCACCGCCAGCTGGGCCTCCCACAGCGGGAAGCTGTTGCGCGGCCCGACGTGCCCGCCGCACTCGGCGCCCTCGAAGACGAAGCGGCGCGCGCCCGCCCGCAGGAACTGCCCCAGCAGGCCCGGCGAGGGCACGTGCAGGAAGGTCTTGATGCCCTCCTCCTCCAGCGCGGCGGCCTGCGAGGGGCGGCCGCCGGCGATGATGGCGTGCGAGGGCCGCAGCTCGCGCACCACCGCCATCTGCGCGGTGCGCACCTCTTCGGGCGCGAAGCCCAGCACGCCCACGCCCCAGGGCCGCTCGCCGAGCGCGGCCCGGGTCTGCTCCAGTACGGTCCGGGTCTGCGCTGACCCGGACAGCGCGAGGGCGATGAAGGGCAGCCCGCCGCCGTCGGCCACCGCCGCGGCGAACCGCGCCTGGTCGCTGACCCGGGTCATCGGGCCCTGGGCGATGGGCAGCCGGGTGCCGAGCGCCTGGGCCATGGGCGAGTCGGCCCGCAGGGTGTCGGCGGGGGTCCCCGCGGCGCTCCCGCCGTCCTGCGGCGCGTGGGGCGCCGCCACCGCCCGGGTGACCGCCTCGCGCACCGCGCGTACGGCCGCGCCCGCCGTGCCGTACGTCCGCTCGAAGCGGGCGGCCAGGAAGCCGTCCTGGCCGATGGGCAGCAGCCGGTCGCGCAGCGCCTCGGGGGCGCCGGGGCGGCGGCGGTCCAGGACGCGGCGCCCGCCCACGACGACGGTCTCCGAGCCGTCCATGGTGCGCAGGACCCCGGCCACCGCCTCCGGGAGTTCGGCCTCGGCCAGCAGCGCGAGCTGGATGTCCAGGACGACGCCCGCCGCGCCGCCGATGACGGCGGCCGCCGCGGTGTGCGGCCCGATGCCGCCCGCCATCCAGACCGGTACGTCGCCCGCGGTGTCGGCCAGGATCTGCTGGAGCAGGACGTAGCCGCTCAACTCGCCGATGGGGCCGCCGCATTCGCTGCCGCGCACGATCAGCCCGGTGGCTCCCGCGCGCAGCGCGGCGCGCGCCTGTTCGCCGCCGGTGACCTCGCACAGCACCTCGCGGCCGGGGAAGTCGGCGGGGGCGCAGGGGGCGTCGGCGGCGAGCAGGACGGTGTGCGGGCCGCCGCGGTCGGGCAGTTCCAGGTCCGCCGGGCCCAGGGCGCAGCCCTCGGGCACGCGGACGCCGAAGCGGCCCGGCGCCCACTGGGCGGCGAGTTCGAGGGCTTCGCGGGCGCGCCGCCCGCCGCGGCCGAGGTCCAGGACGCCCAGCCCGCCGGCGCGGCTGACGGCGGCGGTGAGCCGTGCGTTGGGCTCGCCGAGGGGATTGACGCCGATGACGGTCCGGGGCAGACACCATCGAGACACGGGGATCGCTCTCTGTGTGGTCAGTCAGGGACGGTGAGCGGGCGGCGGTCCGGCCGCGGGCCGCGTACGAAGCGCGCGGGGCGTGCACCCCACCCGGCCCGTACGAGCCCTGGACGGCCGGTATGACAATCCGACGCAGACCCGAACGTAAGGGGATTGATCAAGCCCCGCAATCACTGTGGGTCCCAAGTGCGTCACATGGCGTAAAGAATCCGTGCGAGGTGACGGGGTGTGAACTGTGCCGGAGGGTCGGCCGCTTGAAGACCGGGTGCGCGCCAGCCGGTAATCTGCGCCCAATGAGCGCCCTGAACCTCGATGACTTCGCAAGCCGGATCGACCGCCCCGACGGCGGCGTGCGCCGGGACGCCGAGGAGCGGCGGGAGCGCCTGGCCGTACCGCCCGGATCGCTCGGCCGCCTCGGCGAGCTGGGCGAGTGGCTGGCCGCGGTCCAGGAGCGGGTGCCCGCCCGTCCGATCGAGCGCCCGCGCGCGGTGCTGTTCGCCGCCGACCACGGCGTGGCCGAGCTGGGCGTCTCCGCGCGCCCCGCCAAGGGCGCCAAGGATCTCGTACGGGCCGCGCTGGACGGCGCGAGCCCGGCGGCGGTGCTGGCGCGGCAGTTCGGCGCGCAGCTGCGCGTGGTGGACATGGCGCTGGACTGCGACGCCGAGGAGCTGCCCGAGGAGGTCACCCGCCATCGCGTACGGCGCGGCAGCGGGCGGATCGACATCGAGGACGCGCTCACCGCCGAAGAGGCAGAGAGAGCATTCCTCGCGGGCGTGGCCGTCGCCGACGAGGAGGCGGACGCCGGGACGGACCTGATCGCGCTGGGCGATGTGAGCGTGGGCGGCACCACCGCCGCCGGGGCCCTGATCGGCGCGCTGTGCGGCACCGACGCCTCCGTGGTCACCGGCCGCGGCGGCGCGCGCATCGACGACCTGGCGTGGATGCGCAAGTGCGCGGCGATCCGCGACGCGCTGCGCCGGGCCCGGCCCGTACTGGGCGACCAGCTGGAGCTGCTGGCGGCCACCGGCGGGGCGGACCTGACCGCGATGACCGGCTTCCTGCTGCAGTGCGCGGTACGCCGTACGCCCGTGATCCTGGACGGCGTGGTCTCGGCGGCCTGCGCGCTGGTGGCACAGCGGGTGGCCTTCCGGGCGCCGGACTGGTGGCTGGCCGGGCAGGCCAGCGGCGAGCCCGCCCAGGCCAAGGCGCTGGACCGGCTCGCGCTCAACCCTCTGCTCGACCACGGCGTCACTGCTGGTGAGGGGACGGGGGCGCTGCTGGCCCTGCCGTTGGTGCAGGCGGCCGCGGCCCTGTCGGCGGAACTGCCCGTACGCGACTGACGCTCGATCGGACGGCCCCGGCCCACAGGCGGCCGGGGCCCGTCCGTGACGGTCGGGATCACCCGAATCCTGGATAAAAGCGGCGCCCCATAAGATCAATCTTCATGGGAGAAGTCCGTTTGAGCCCGGATGAGAACCTGCGTCAGGGCCGTGTGCGTGGTCCCTGGCCGCAGCGCGGTGCCGCCTTCGCGGTCTGGTACCTGCGTGCCGTCACCTTCGTCAATTTCCTCAGCGCGGTGTGGGTGTCCTTCGGCAACGACATCCGCCGGCACAACGTCGCGGAGTTCTACACCCCCTATCTGCTGACCGCCGGCTTCGCCTCCGGGCTCTTCTCCCTGCTCTTCGCCGTCACCATGCGCCGGCGCAAGCGCGCCGCCTGGATCCTCAACCTCGTGCTGTCCGGGCTCTTCCTGGCGCTGCTGGGCCTCGTGATGGCGGTGGCGCCCGCCTTGCGCGGGCATGTGCACAACTGGGTCTCCTTCGCGCTGACCGCGCTCTTCGTGGCCTCGCTGATCGTGGGCCGCAAGGAGTTCTACGCCAAGGGCGACCGCTCCAACCCCAAGCTCGCCGCTGTCACCGCCGCGCTCGGCCTGCTGATCGGCTCGCTGCTGGCGGCCCTGCTGGTCACGGCCACCAACACCGCCGACGACGGCTACCGCTCCACCTTCTTCGACCGCTGGCGCTACGGCGTGATGCGGCTGGTCTCGGTGGCCGCCAACGACGACGCCTACCGCGGCATCACCACCCCCAACTGGGCCAACGTCACCATCAACGTGATGAGCATGCTGGTGCTGCTGCTCGTCCTGTGGGCGGCCTTCCGCTCCGTACGCACCACCGACCCCCTCACCACCGAGGACGAGGAGCGCCTGCGCGCCCTGCTGGAGCGGCACGGCGAGCGCGACTCGCTGGGCTACTTCGCGCTGCGCCGCGACAAGAGCGCCGTCTTCTCCCCCAGCGGCAAGGCCGCCGTCACCTACAAGGTGGTGGGCGGGGTCTCGCTGGCCTCCGCCGACCCCATCGGTGACCCCGAGGCCTGGCCCGGCGCCATCGACCGCTGGCTGGCCGAGGCCCGCGAGCACGGCTGGACACCGGCCGTCATGGGCGCGAGCCAGGAGGGCGGCACGATCTACGCGCGCCACGGCCTGGACGCCCTGGAACTGGGTGACGAGGCCATCGTGGACACCGACGCCTTCACCCTCCAGGGGCGCGCCATGCGCACCGTCCGCCAGGCCTACAACCGCGTCCAGCGGGCCGGTTACACCGTCCGTATCCGCCGCCACGAGGACATCCCCGAGCAGGAGATGCAGCAGCTGCTGCGGCTGGCCGACGCCTGGCGCGAGGGCGCCACCGAGCGCGGCTTTTCCATGGCGCTGGGCCGGCTGGGCGATCCGTCCGACGGGCGCTGCGTGATGCTGGAGTGCTTCGACGCCGAGGGCGCGCCGCGGGCACTGCTGAGCTTCGCGCCGTGGGGCGACAAGGGCCTGTCGCTGGATCTGATGCGCCGTGACCGGGACAGCGAGAACGGCCTGATGGAGTTCATGGTCCTGGAGCTGATCCAGCGCGCCAAGGAGGTCGGGGTCACCCGCGTCTCGCTGAACTTCGCGATGTTCCGCTCCGTCTTCGAACGCGGCTCGCGGCTGGGCGCGGGGCCCGTACTGCGGCTGTGGCACGGGCTGCTGAGCTTCTTCTCCCGCTGGTGGCAGATCGAATCCCTCTATCGCGCCAATGCCAAATACCGGCCGATGTGGGAACCCCGGTACATCCTGTTCGAAAAGAGCACCGATCTTCCGCGGATCGGCCTCGCCAGTGCCCGTGCCGAGGGCTTCCTGGAGATCCCCGGCCTGCCGAAGTGGCTGCACCGCAAGCACTTGGAGAGCAAGAGATGACCGAGCCGGCCCCGCGTCGCGCCGTGCGTCGCGCCGTACGCGCCGAGTGGGGCCCGCTGGCGATGGCCGTCTGGTCCGGCCTGCGCGCAAAGAAGCTCCGCGCGATCCCCATGACGCTCACGGCGATAGCGCTGACCTCCCTCTTCCAGTTCGTGCAGAACCAGCCCTGGGGCTATCAGGCGATCCAGAACATCGGTTCCGTACGCGCCGAGGAGCCGCTGTGGCTGGCGCTGCTGCGCACCCCGCTCTCGCTGTTCGTGCCCGCGCTGGATCTGCCGGTGTGGGGCGCGCTGGCGCAGATCCTGCTCGTCTTCGGGATCGCCGAGATCTGCATCGGCTGGTGGCGCACCCTGGTGGTGGCGTACGTCGCCACGCTGGCCGGGACGCTGTACGCGCGCCTGGGCATCTGGATCGGCCCCGACAGCCCCATCGGGCTGCCCGCCAGTGACGCCCATGTGATCGACACCGGGCCCTCGGCGGCCGTGGTGGGGCTGGCGGTCTTCGTGTGCTGGCGCTTCAGGGCGTGGCTGACCTGCGCGCTGGTGGTGGCCGCGATGGTCTACGAGGTGCTGTTCATCAAGAACAACCTGGCGGGCAAGGAGCACATCGCCGCGGTCCTGGGGGCGCTGGTGCTGTGCGGGCTGTGGGAGGTGCGCCACCGGCGCCGCAAGCCGGGCAGCGACCGGATGACGAGCGGATGACGAGCGGCGTCACCGGCTGGGGGCGCCGCCGATGACGTGATGGATCCGGCGGCGCAGCCCCGACCAGCGCACGTCGTGGCGGTAGGCGCGCACCTTGGCCCGGGCCCTGGCCTTGGGGCGCCTGCGGTAGAAGTGCCTGGCCCACAGCGAGTTGGGCCGGGCCAGCCGGATCGCGGCGAACATCGCCACGAACGGCACGAAGATCCCGATCACGGCCAGCCGGCCCTTCCCCTTGAACAGCGCGATCAGCGCGAAGAGGAAGTTGACGCCCACCGTCCGCATGACGCGGAATCTGCTGTGCATCTCGTCGGGCCCCAGCTCATTGACGCCGAAGGGCAAGAAGCCCGCCAGCACCAGGGCCACCAGCGCGACCGTGACGATCACGATCTCCACGCTCTTGGTGCCCTCCTCGCTCCAGTACACGTCGTCCAGGTGCAGCAGCAGTGCGAACTCGTCCAGCACCAGCCCCACCCCGATGCCGAAGAGCACCGCCGCCAGCGCCGTACCGAAGCCGCGCCGGCCGCCCGCGATGGCGGTGAACCCGCCGATCACCATCAGCACCACACCCGGGACGACGTGGTGGACGTGCAGCCCGCCGGGCGTGATGTTGCGGAAGGGGCCCTTGCCCGCCCGGATCAGCCGGGTGATGATCCGGGTCACCACGAAGGTCAGGACGAAGGAGGCCAGGGCGAGCAGCAGGGGCAGCTTGCCCGGCTCGATAATGTTGCGGAACCACCAGTGACCCATCCAACACCTTCCGGCCATTCCCGGTTTCAGCCCGTATGGGCAATTTAACGCCGCGGTGGGCCGTCCGACCCGGGATAGCCTTCCGCGGTGACCGACTCCCCCGCTCCCTCTCCCGCCCCGCCCTCCCCGTCCGGCTCGGTCCGCCCCCGCGACGCCCTGCGCTTCGCCTTCGGGACGCTCACCGTCATCCCCGTACGCGTAACGCGCTGGGACCGGGCGGCGGCACGCGGCGGAATGCTGTGCGCCCCCCTGGCCGGACTGGTGGTCGGGCTGTGCGCGGCGGGACTGGGCGGGCTGGTGCTCCTGCTGGACGACGGCCCGTTGCTCGCCGCGGTCGCCACGGCCGCGGTCCCCGCAGCGCTGACCCGCGGCCTGCACCTGGACGGCCTCGCGGACACCGCCGACGGACTGGGCAGCGGGAAACCGGCCGAGGACGCGCTGCGCATCATGAAGCAGTCCGACATCGGGCCGTTCGGCGTCATCGTGCTGCTGTTCGCGCTGCTGGCGCAGATCGCCGCCCTGTACGAGCTGTACGCGGCCGGGTGGGCGCAGGGCGCACTGGCCACGGCCGTCGCCGCGACCGCCTCCCGCTGCGCGCTGACGCTCGCCTCCCGCCGCGGCGTCCCGGCGGCCCGCCCCGAGGGCCTGGGCGCGGCGGTCGCGGGCACGGTCCCGCCGGCCGCGGCACTGGCGTGCGCGGCGGCGGTCATCGCCGCCTGTGCGGGCGCGGGCGCCCTCTTCGGCCCGTACGGCGCCCTGCACACGGGCCTGGCGGCGCTGCTCGCGCTGGCCGCCGCCGAACTCCTGCTGCGCCACTGCCGGCGCCGCCTGGACGGTGTGACCGGCGACGTCTTCGGCGCCCTCGCGGAGACCGGCGCCCTGACCGCCGTGGTGGTCCTGGCGCTCGGCTGAGCGCCGTCAGGACACCGCGGGCCGGTCGCGCCCACGCGGCGAAGCCGCAGACCGGCTCGGCCCCGCGCCCCTTGCGGAAGCGCTCAGGCGGCGATCCGCGCCGCCACGCAGGGGTCCTCGTTGCGGTAGCCGAGGCGCGTGTAGAGGCGTTCGGCGGGGGCGTTGTCGGCGAGCTGCCACAGGGTGCAAAAGCCGTGCCGGCGCACCGCGTAACGGGTCAGCCAGGACGTCAGCGCCGCGCCCAGGCCCTGGCCGCGCAGGCGCGCGTCGGTGGCGACGGACGCCATCAGCGGGGCGCCGCTGTCCCGCAGCGTGCTCAGGGCACCGCAGGCCACCAGCCGCCCGTCCGCCGCGTCGCGTATCCCGGCCCACAGGCGCACATCGGCGCTGCCGGGCCCGGTGGAGTGGTCGGGGCTGTGCTCGCCGAGGAAGGCCTGCAGCTCCTCGTGGTGGGAGGCATCGAGCTCGACGACCCGCTCCTCGCCGTCGTGGACGGGCGGTTCCTCCAGCGTCCAGCGGAAGACCCACTCGACGACGTCGGTCACCGTCAGATGGCGCCCGACCAGGGCGTCGGTGCCGCGCGGCCCGGTGAACTCCCGTACGCGGTCGGGGAGGTCCTGCGCGCCGCGCAGCACCAGTCCGGCGGCGGCGTCGGGCGCGCCGACGCTCCACACATGGCCGCGCGCGGCGTCCAGCCAGGCGGCGGCGCCGTCGCCGGACCAGCTGATCCGGTCGCTCCCGCGCTCCCGCGCGGCGCCGAAGCGCAGCAGGGCGGCGCCGGTCTGGTGTTCCAGGCCCTGGTCGAACAGGTCCGCGGTCCGGGGGACAAGGGTCGTTGCCTGCATCGCTCTCTGGGGAAGGACGTAGCCGTACGGGGAGGCGGGCAGCCCGGATACGCGCGGGGCGTGGCCGGAGCCGTCCGTGTGAAGTGTGGGGGGATACCCGGCAGCGGCTGCGCACGCGGCGCGCCCGTCCTGCCGGGTCGGCCCACTCTGACATACCGCCCCGGGCCCGGGGCAAATCCCCGCCCTCAGCAGGAGCGGCGCCAGGCGTCCAGGTGCAGCCGCTTCTGCAGCGAGCTGAGCTTCAGATCGCGCGCCTGGTCGCAGAAGCGGGCGGCGGGCAGCTCGTACTCCACGTGGAAGACGGCCTTTTGGGCCTCGATGAACGGGGTGAGGGTGTCGCACTCCTCGTACTGGGCGCACTGCTCGTTGACCGCGAAGTCGAAGTCACCCACCAGCTGCGGGATCTGCTCCAGGTCGTTCTTGAGGCCGACGGCCAGGCCCCGCTCGTGGGCGAGGGCGGCGATCATCCGGTTGAAGGCGAGCTGGTGCTCGGCGGTGAGCGGGAAGCCCGTCTCGTTGAGATAGCCGTCGACGTTGTCCGGCTCGACCGCGTCGAAGCCCTTGTCCCTGCACATGTCGAAGCGCTTGGCCATCAGGGGCTTGAGGACGTCGAGCCTGCGGATGTCCAGCCAGCGCTCGCCCTCCCAGCCGTTGCCGCGCCCCAGCACCTGTTTGGGGAACCTGCCCGCGTCGGGCCGGAAGTCCTCCCAGGCCCCGACGCTGACGTAGCAGATGACCTTGCGGCCCCTGCGGTGCAGATCGGCGACGGTGGACGCGGGGTGGTTGAAGCCGTCGATGTCGTAGACCGGTGCGTCCACGGTCACATCGAGCGTGCCGGTGAGCTGCCACTGCCAGGCGAGGCCGGGCTTGGGCTTCCAGCGCGGGCCCGAGGGGGTGGGGGTGGGCGAGGGCGTGGGCGAGCCGGAGGGGGACGGAGTGGCGGAGGGGCCGGGAGAGGCGGGGCGGCCGGTGCCGGGGGAGGACGCGGACGAGGACGGGCGCGACGGGGACGGGCCGGGGCTGTCGTCGTCGCCCGAGGACTGCGAGCAGGAGGCGAGCAGGGCCGTGGCGGCCAACGCGGCCGGCACGAGCGGCAGTCGACGCCTGGCCGGACGCTTCGGAGCCTGCGGAGTTTTCCGGTCCTGAGGATCCTGAGGAATCTGCGGAGCCTGCGGATGCTGCGGAGCCGGCGGATACTGCGGGGCGTTCGGGGTCTGCGGCGTCATCACATGTCTCGGGGTCATCGGGCGTAACGGGAGCATCAGGTTCTCACCAGGGAGAGCGGAAGGGTGTCCCACGGGTGCGGTCCGCCGCCGGGCACCGCGCAGTGGACGGCCGCGCCGCGCAGCCGTGACAGCTCGGCGACCTCGTCGTGGCGGCCCTCGGGCACGGAGTGCACCAAGTGGCAGAAGCGCTCGGGCGGTTGGCCCAGGGCCCATGGGGGGATCCGGGCGTGCTCGTAGGCGTCCCAGGTGTCCTCGAAGGTGACCAGGAGGTCGGCGACGTCGAGGTAGCCGGGGTGCGGGTGGACCCCGTGGTTGAGCACCACGCAGGCGGCGCCCGCGGCGCGGGCCGCGACGGCCAGCCTGCCGTAGTGGGGCAGCAGTTCGGGCCCGGACGCCGCCTGGTCGAAGAAGGCGCCGTCGGCCGCGTACCAGTCGCGGTGGCGCAGCAGGTCCTGGACCACGGCGGCGTGCGGGCGCCGCCCGTAGTCGGTGTCGGTGTAGCCCAGTACGCGCACACCGGCGGCCCGCAGCCGGGCCGAGACACCGGCGAACGCCGGGTCGGGGGCCTCGCCCGGCCCGTTGTACGGATTGAGCACGACGCTGTGGACCTCGGGGGCCGCGTCGATCAACGCGTCCCAGGCGTCGGGGCGTTCGGCCGGGTGCTCGTAGAGCGGGACCAGGTGCCGGCGGCGGGTCATCGCGGGGTGGTACTCCTGTCGGGATCGGAGGGTCGTTCGCGGGCCGGGTGCCCCGCCGCCGCTCACCGGTGTGCCGTGACCCGCCCCAGCAGCGCCGAGCCCAGCGCCGCCAGGACCAGGGCCGCCGCACCGCAGATGGCCAGCTGGGCCAGGGCCGGCGAGAGCGGCCCGGTGAGCAGGACGGCGGTCTGGGCGGCCGCTGCCGCGCCGCAGACCACGGCGGCGATCAGCACGGCGCCGAACGCCTGGAGCAGCAGGGCGGTCCACAGGACCGTGCCCAGGAGCAGCAGGCCCGTCAGGCGGGCGGCGTCCAGGTCGGGGCCGCCGGGCCACAGCAGCGTGCCGGCGTACGCGAGCAGGGCCAGGACGGCGAGATAGCCCAGCAGGCAGGCGGCCAGCGAGCCGGAGGTGGCGCGCCAGAAGGCGGCCGGGGTGGTGCTGGCCCGCAGACCGGCCAGCGCGCGGCTGCGGTAGCGGTACAGCAGCCACTCGGCGGGGCCCATGCTCAGCGTCAGGGCGACGGCCGAGGGAGCCGCTATGGCCGCGCCCGGCCCGTACCGCAGTACGTCGCCCAGCGCCGTGTGCAGCACCAGGACGCCGATGGCCAGGCCGAAGAGCCCGTAGGGGACGGAGGCGAAGGCGCGCGGGGCGGCGCCCTGGCGCTGCGGGCCGCGGCGGCAGCGCACCACCGTCTCGGCGGCCAGCGCCACCGCGGCGCCCAGGGACAGCACCAGCAGCAGGCTCCGTACGAGGCCGGGCAGTTCGACGGCCGCCATGGCGGCGGCGCCCGCCGCGAGGGGCAACAGGGCGCACAGCAGGGCGCGTTCGCGGCCCAGGACCAGCAGCGCGGTGGCCGCGCCGAGGTAGACGGCCTGGCCCGCGGCGAAGACGATCGCGCCGGGGGCGTCCCCGTCGATCGCGGTCACCGCCCAGGCCAGCGCCGTGCCCGCCAGCGCGCCCGCCGGCGCCCCGATCGCGAGGGAGGTGGCGGCGGCGCCGCGCTCCCCCAGCCCCAGCCAGGAGTACGCGCGGTGGGCGAGCGCCTGGTTCCACACCCAGCCGGTCAGCGCGCCGGCCAGCAGCGGGAGGGTGCCCGCCGGCAGCCCGTGCGGGTCCGGCGGCCCGGACAGCAGATGGGAGCCCACTACATAGGCCAGCCCGGGCATCGCGAAGACCAGGGCGCGCAGCAGGCACCCCAGCGCGCTGACCCGCCAGGGGTTCTCGTACGGGCCAGCGGGCTCGGGGTAGCGGCGCGGGACCCGCTCGAAGAGCTCCTCGGCCAGGGCGAAGGAGCTGTCCCTGCCGTAGGTGAGGCGGATCTGGTCGTCGCTCATGCCGTCGGACTCGATGATGGCGGCGATCTCGTCGGGGTGCACCGCGGCGGCGATCAAGTCGCCCATGCGGGCCGCGAGTTCGTCGATGGGGTCGGGCGCGGCCCATCTGGGCGCACGGGCCCGGGGCACGTGCGGCAGCCCCGCCGCGCGGTCGTGGTCCCCCGGCGTCAGCCACATCGGCCCGCTCACCAGGCGCCCCCTTCGGCCGTGAGGCCGTCGGCAGTGATCCCGTCGGCGGCCAGCGCGGACCAGGGGTCGCGCAGCTGGAGGGTCCAGTCGTCCAGCGCGGACCGGGCGGCCCGCTGCCCGCCGTCGCCCGCCAGTTCGCGGTAGATGGAGCGGAAGCCGTCCACCGACCGGCGCAGGGTGAACTGGTCGATGACGCGCTGGCGGGCCCGGCTGCCCAGCTCGGCGCGCTTCTCCCAGCCGCCCTTGAGCAGTTCGAGGGTGGCCTTGGCCATCGCCTCGGGCTCGCGGGGAGGCACCACCAGACCGGTGTCGCCGACCGCCTCGCGCACCCCGCCCACGTCCGTGGAGACGGTGGACCGGCCGCACGACATGGCCTCGATCAGGCTGAAGGGGAAGCCCTCGGAGATGCTGGAGAGCATCACCACGCTGCCCGCGGCGTACGCGCGGGCCACGTCGTCGATCCGGCCCTCCCAGGTCAGCCCGTCCGTCACGCCGAGGGAGGCGGCGAGCTTCTCGCAGCGGGTCTTGTACTCCTCCCCGCCGGCCGGGACCCCGCCGAACAGCCGCAGCCTGAGGTCCGGGATGTCCGCGCGCATCAGCGCGTAGGCGCGGATGAGGGTTTCCAGGTCCTTGATGGGGTCGATCCGGCCCGCCCAGCTCAGCGTGAGGACGTCCGGCTCGCGCTCGGCGTGCGGGAAGAGCTGCGGGTCCACGCCGTTGTAGACCGTACGGATCTTGTCACCGGGGGTGCCGCCGCGCTCCTCCCACCGGCGGTTGTACTGGTTGCAGGGGGTGATCAGATCGGCGGCCCGGTAGCTCTCGATGGTCAGCTGCCGGTAGAAGCCGAGCATCAGGGCCTTGACGGGCCAGCGCTGCGCCTCGGAGCGGTAGCCGAGATAGCGCTCGCGCAGGTAGATGCCGTGCTCGGTCAAAAGGAACGGTACGCCGTCGAAACGCTTGGCTCCCAGCGCGGGAAGGGTGGCGAGGCCGTTGCTGACCGCGTGCGCGACGCTGTCCTCGGGGACGCGTACGGACAGCGGGCGCAGCGCGTGTTCGAGCAGGTCGGTGGCGGTCAGCGCGTCGTGCACGGTGGGGCGGGCCTCGCGGGTGGCGATGTGCGGCAGCGTCCAGATCCACATCAGGGAGCGCACCGCCGACTCGGTGCGCAGCGCGGCGCTGAGCCGCCCCTCGCGGGCGAGCGCGGCCAGTTCGTACAGCTCGGTGCCGAAGTCGGTGCAGGACTGCGGGTCGAGCAGGGAGAGCAGGAAGCGCTCGTAGGTGTCGACGAAGCGGCGGCGCTCGCGGCCCCAGGGCTTGAGGGCCGAGCGGCGGCCGGGCGGCGCGCCCCACATCGGCACGGAGGAGTGCTGGTAGACGTTGGACGGCAGCTCCCAGGTCACCGGCTCGCGGCCGCTGCCGGTGAGTGCGATCACGTTGAAGTCGACCTCGGGCATGCCCCGTACGAGCTGGTCGCACCAGGTGGAGACGCCGCCGTGGACGTGTGGGTAGGTGCCTTCGGTGAGCATCGTGACATGACCGCCGGGCCGCGGGCCCTCGGCGTCAGGACTTCGGCTGCCTACCTCGTACAGGGTTGCGTTCATGGCAGATCCCCCCCGGGACATGGGTGTCAGAGCGGTGGTGGGTACGGAGTGTGCGAGAGGTGTGGGCGAGGCGGCATCGGTGGGTGCGATGCCGGGGGGTGTGGGAGGTGCCGGTGGCTGACCGGACGGATGAGAGCGGTTACGGCGGCAGGGGCGAGGGGCGGTTCCGGAAACGGTGTGCGGGCAGGTGGAAGTGCGCGCCGGGTGCGCGGCGTGCGGTGGTGGGGCGGCGGCGTCGATGGCGCGGCCCTTGGGCCGGCGCGCTCTCTCAGGCTGCGCCCGGACGTATCGGTGCGACGGCGGCCCCGGACGGCTCGGCCACGGCCCGCTCCGACACCCGGCCGGTGATTCTGCCGCCGAACTCGGCGGCCCCGTAGGCCAGTTGACGTCTGGTGCCCTCGGGCATCGTAGCGGGCGCGACACCCCCCGACGGAGCGGTGGCGCCGACGTCCTTGCCGATTCTGTACGCCGCCGCCTCGTGCGCGGCCAGGGGGCGCGAGCGGGGCGCGCGGCGCTGGACTTCCTGGCCGCTGGCACGTTCCGGCGCCTTGGCCGGGGGCGCGTGGCCGGTGAAATGCCCGTGGCGGGCGCCGGGAACTTTGTCCAGAACCCGATAGGCGAGGCGGCCCTCGGCGAGGGCGGGCCTGCGGAGGTGGCACGGGCGCGGATCGTTGGCCATGGCTCGTTCCGGGTCGGACGGGTCGGGCGTCGTACAGGCCCGGGCGGGCGGTCGTCCCGCAACCGGCGCAGCGGTCGCGAGCAGCGTCGACAACACCCTGACCGGCCTGTCGTTACTGCCCATCGGCGCAGTTCCTTCCCCCCGGAAGACCCCCCTGCCCCTGGAGCGACGCCAGGCAGGCTCGTGGACATGATGCGAAGAATTGCGGTGCTCCATCCTGCAGTCGCCACGACTGTGGCGCACGTCTCATTCCGTGCGCGGTGGTTGACGTGAGAGCACCTCCGGACGGGTGAGCCACAACCACCCAAACTCGAACAACTTCCCTTGCCTTTTCGCGCACTTGAACACACCTGGGGCGGAAGGGAGCGCCGTGCCGCGGCAGGCCGGCGCCGCGGCGGGCGGGGGCGGGCGCAGGCACCGAGCGTAGGCTCGGCCGCAGTAGCGCCCCTGCGCGCGAACGGACCCTCCGACGGAACAGGACCTTCATCACCGTGACTGCACTGACCCTCAGTACTTCTTCTGCCGCGACGCTGCGCGCGGACGCCGTCGTCGTCGGCGTGGCCAAGGGCGCCAAGGGCCCCGTACTGGCCCCCGGGGCCGAGGCCGTGGACAAGGCCTTCGGCGGGAAGCTGGCCGCCGTGCTGGAGACCCTCGGCGCCTCGGGTGCCGAGGGCGAGGTGACCAAGCTCCCGGCCGCCTCCGGCCTCAAGGCCCCGGTCGTGCTGGCGGTCGGCCTGGGCGAGGCGCCCGCCAAGGGCGACGGCTTCGCCCACGAGGCGCTGCGCCGCGCCGCGGGCAGCGCCGCCCGCGCGCTGACCGGTTCCAAGAAGGGCGCCTTCGCGCTGCCCGTCGAGGACGCCGAGGACGTCGCCGCCGTCGCCGAGGGTGCGCTGCTGGGCGCGTACGCCTTCACCGCGTACCGCAGCAACGGCGCCGACAAGGCTGCGGGCAAGGCCGCCAAGGGCGCCGCCAAGCAGGACGGCGCCGCGGCCAAGCAGGCCCCGCTGGCCGAGGTCGCGGTCCTGGGCGCCAAGCCGCGCGACAAGGAGCACAAGGCCGCGGCCGCGCGGGCGACCGCGCTGGCCGCCGAGGTCAACCGCGCCCGCGACCTGATCAACACCCCCTCCAACGACCTCACCCCGAAGTCCTTCGCGGCGCAGGCGCAGGCCGCCGCCAAGGAGTTCGGCCTCAAGGTCGAGGTGCTGGACGAGAAGGCGCTGGCCAAGGGCGGCTACGGCGGCCTGATGGGCGTGGGCCAGGGCTCGGACAACCCGCCGCGGCTGGTCAAGCTCGCCTACACGCACGCCAAGGCGAAGAAGACCCTGGCGCTGGTCGGCAAGGGCATCACCTACGACTCGGGCGGCATCTCCCTGAAGCCGGCCGGCCACAACGAGACCATGAAGTGCGACATGAGCGGCGCCGCCGCGGTGTTCGCCGCGGTCGTGGCCGCCGCCAAGCTGGGCCTGGAGGTCAATGTCACGGGCTGGCTGGCGCTGGCGGAGAACATGCCCTCGGGCTCGGCCACCCGCCCCGGCGACGTGCTGACCATGTACAGCGGCAAGACGGTGGAGGTGCTCAACACCGACGCCGAGGGCCGCCTGGTGCTGGCCGACGCGCTGACCCGCGCCTCGGAGGAGAAGCCGGACGCGATCGTGGACGTGGCGACCCTGACCGGCGCGATGGTGCTGGCGCTGGGCAACCGCACCTTCGGCGTGATGGCCAACGACGACGCCTTCCGCACCTCGATCTTCGAGATCTCCGACGAGGTCGGCGAGCAGTCCTGGCCGATGCCGATGCCCGCCGAGCTGCGCAAGGGCATGGACTCCCCGGTCGCCGACATCGCCAACATGGGCGAGCGGATGGGCGGCGGCCTGGTGGCGGGCCTGTTCCTGAAGGAGTTCGTGGGCGAGGGCATCGTCTGGGCGCACCTGGACATCGCGGGCCCCGCCTTCCACGAGGGCGCCCCCTACGGCTACACCCCCAAGGGCGGCACCGGCTCCTCGGTGCGCACCCTGGTCCGGCTGGCCGAGCGGACCGCCGCGGGCGACCTCGGCTGACGCCGCGGCTGCCGTGCCGGAGCGGCGAATCTCACAATC
Source organism: Streptomyces sp. UF-297 (assembly GCF_058245575.1). Lineage (NCBI taxonomy): Bacteria > Bacillati > Actinomycetota > Actinomycetes > Kitasatosporales > Streptomycetaceae > Streptomyces > Streptomyces sp. UF-297. The sequence goes on from NZ_JBSIBZ010000048.1 coordinate 49,103, forward strand.
CCGGCAAAGTCGACCCGTCGGGCCTCACGGAGCTGACAGAGTCGTACCTTTTGTCCGTACGGCCCCGGGCGCACTCCCCGGGGCCGTACGAATGCGTTCGCCCTTGACGAAATCCGCACGGGCGTACGCACGAGTAACCCCCTGAGGCGGCCGATCGGCCGTCTCGGAGCCCGGCCCGCCGTCCCGCCTTCGTTCAACTAGTGCGAAGATGGGTTCTTGGCAGGACAGGGCCCCCCTTACCCAGGGCCGAAGTCAACAAGCGGCCGAACAACAGCCGCCGCCCGGTCACAGGAGACCGGCTCCGGCGTACCCATGCATGGAGGACGTGACGTGGCGAACGACGCCAGCACCGTTTTCGACCTAGTGATCCTCGGAGGCGGTAGCGGCGGTTACGCCGCTGCCCTGCGCGGGGCGCAGCTGGGCCTGGACGTCGCCCTGATCGAGAAGAGCAAGCTCGGCGGCACCTGCCTGCACAACGGCTGCATTCCCACCAAGGCTCTGCTGCACGCCGGCGAAATCGCCGACCAGGCGCGTGAGGCCGAGCAGTTCGGCGTCAAGGCCACCTTCGAGGGCATCGACATCGCGGCCGTCCACAAGTACAAGGACGACGTGATCTCGGGCCTCTACAAGGGCCTGCAGGGCCTGGTCGCCTCGCGCAAGGTGACCTACATCGAGGGCGAGGGCCGGCTCTCCTCCCCGACCTCCGTCGACGTGAACGGCCAGCGCATCCAGGGCCGCCACATCCTGCTGGCGACCGGCTCCGTGCCGAAGTCGCTGCCGGGTCTGGAGATCGACGGCAACCGCATCATCTCCTCGGACCACGCGCTGAAGCTGGACCGCGTCCCCGAGTCCGCGATCATCCTGGGCGGCGGCGTCATCGGCGTCGAGTTCGCCTCGGCGTGGAAGTCCTTCGGCACCGACGTCACCGTCATCGAGGGCCTCAAGCACCTCGTCCCGGTCGAGGACGAGAACAGCTCCAAGCTTCTTGAGCGCGCGTTCCGCAAGCGCGGCATCAAGTTCAACCTCGGCACCTTCTTCGACAAGGCCGAGTACACCGACAGCGGCGTCAAGGTCACCCTGGCCGACGGCAAGACCTTCGAGGCGGAGGTGCTGCTGGTCGCGATCGGCCGCGGCCCGGTCTCGCAGGGCCTCGGCTACGAGGAGCAGGGCGTCGCGATGGACCGCGGCTACGTCCTGGTCGACGAGTACATGCAGACCAACGTGCCGACCATCTCGGCCGTCGGTGACCTCGTCCCCACCCTCCAGCTCGCGCACGTCGGCTTCGCCGAGGGCATGCTGGTGGCGGAGCGGCTGGCCGGTCTGAAGACCGTGCCGATCGACTACGACGGCGTGCCGCGCGTGACGTACTGCCACCCCGAGGTCGCTTCGGTGGGCATCACCGAGGCCAAGGCCAAGGAGCTGTACGGCGCCGACAAGGTCGTCGCTCTGAAGTACAACCTCGCGGGCAACGGCAAGAGCAAGATCCTCAAGACCGCGGGCGAGATCAAGCTCGTCCAGGTCAAGGACGGTGCCGTGGTCGGCGTCCACATGGTCGGTGACCGTATGGGCGAGCAGGTCGGCGAGGCCCAGCTGGTCTACAACTGGGAGGCCCTGCCGGCCGAGGTTGCGCAGCTCATCCACGCGCACCCCACGCAGAACGAGGCGCTCGGCGAGGCCCACCTGGCCCTGGCCGGAAAGCCCCTCCACTCCCACGACTGACCCCAGTCCGGGCGCGACCACATCCGCACTTTCTGTAAGGAGCAAGAGAAACCATGGCGGTTTCCGTAACCCTGCCGGCGCTCGGCGAGAGCGTCACCGAGGGCACCGTCACCCGCTGGCTCAAGGCCGAGGGTGAGCGTGTAGAGGCCGACGAGCCGCTGCTCGAGGTGTCGACCGACAAGGTCGACACCGAGATCCCGGCTCCCGCCTCCGGCGTCCTGGCCTCCATCAAGGTGGCCGAGGACGAGACCGTTGAGGTCGGCGCCGAGCTGGCCATCATCGACGACGGCACCGGTGCGCCGGCTGCCGCCCCGGCTCCGGCCGCTGCCGAGGCCCCCGCCGAGCAGCCCGAGCCCACCCCGGCCCCCGCCGCCGAGGCTCCGGCCCCGGCCGCCGAGGCCCCCGCCGCCGCCCCGGCCGGCGACGCCTCCGGCACCGACGTGCTGCTGCCCGCGCTGGGCGAGTCCGTCACCGAGGGCACCGTCACCCGCTGGCTCAAGGAGGTCGGCGAGGAGGTCTCCGAGGACGAGCCGCTGCTCGAGGTCTCCACCGACAAGGTCGACACCGAGATCCCGGCCCCCGCCTCCGGCGTGCTGCTGGAGATCGTGGTCGGCGAGGACGAGACCGCCGAGGTCGGCGCCAAGCTCGCCGTGATCGGTGCCGCTGGTGCTGCCCCGGCCCCGGCCGCCGCACCCGCTGCTCCGGCCCCGGCCCCGGCCGCTCAGCCCGAGCCCACCCCGGCTCCGGCGCCCGCCCCGGCGGCGCCCGCTGCCCCGGCCGCTCCGGCCGCCCCGGCTCCGGCTCCGGCTCCGGTCCAGGCGGCTCCGGCCGCTGCCGCCCCGGCCCCGGTCACCCCGGCCGCGGGTGAGGGCGACGGCGCGTACGTCACCCCGCTGGTGCGCAAGCTGGCCCAGGAGAACGGCGTCAACCTCGCCTCGGTCAAGGGCACCGGCGTCGGTGGCCGTATCCGCAAGCAGGACGTCATCGCCGCCGCGGAGGCCGCCAAGGCCGCCGCTCCGGCCGCTGCCGCCCCCGCCGCGGCAGCGACCTCCAAGGCTCCGGCCATCGAGGCGTCGCCGCTGCGCGGCCAGACCGTCAAGATGCCGCGGATGCGCAAGGTCATCGGCGACAACATGATGAAGGCCCTGCACGGCCAGGCGCAGCTGACCTCCGTGGTCGAGGTGGACATCACCAAGATCATGAAGATGCGCAACAAGGCCAAGGAGGCGTTCGCGGCGCGCGAGGGCGTCAAGCTCTCCCCGATGCCGTTCTTCGTCAAGGCCGCTGTCCAGGCGCTGAAGGCCCACCCGGTCGTCAACGCCCGGATCAACGACGACGAGGGCACCATCTCGTACTTCGACGTCGAGAACGTCGGTATCGCGGTGGACGCGGAGAAGGGCCTGATGACCCCGGTCATCAAGGGTGCGGGCGACCTCAACATCGCCGGCATCGCCCGTAAGACCGCGGAGCTGGCGGGCAAGGCCCGCTCCAACAAGCTCACCCCGGACGACATGTTCGGCGCGACCTTCACGATCAGCAACACCGGCTCGCGCGGTGCGCTGTTCGACACGGTCATCGTGCCGCCGAACCAGGTCGGCATCCTGGGCATCGGTGCCACCGTCAAGCGCCCGGTGGTCATCAACCACCCGGAGCTGGGCGAGACCATCGCCATCCGGGACATGACCTACCTGGCCCTGTCCTACGACCACCGTCTGGTGGACGGCGCCGACGCGGCCCGTTACCTGACCACGGTCAAGCAGATCCTGGAGGCGGCGGAGTTCGAGACCGAGATCGGTCTGTGAACCGCTGACCCCTGTGGGCCGTGAAGGCCGCGCCCCCGACCGGAACTCCGGTCGGGGGCGCGGCTGTTGTGGCACCGGCTAGCGCGTCAGCCGCCGGTCCGACCACCCCACCAGCGACGCCACCCACACGTTCGGGATCTGCGCCGGGTGGGCGTAGGGCAGATTGCGGGTCCGGTAGGCCCGCAGGACGTCGTGCGTGGCGTCCAGGCAGTCCCGGGAGCCGAACTTCCCGGTCCTGGGGTCCACCCCCACCAGGAACCCGCGGGCCGCCACCTTGCGGATCATCACGCGCGCCGCGGCCACGTCACCCGTGGGCGTCGTCCGGCAGCGGTAGCGCGTGTAGGGGAACTTGGAGCGGCCCGGGTAGTGGGTGTCCCAGGCCATGTCGTGCAGCATCTGCCGGCGGCTGCCCTCAGCGTCCCAGGCGCCGATGTAGCCGCCGGGCGGCGTGTAGAGCTTGTCGCTGGGGTTCTCCACCGCCCCGTACACCCACCGGCCGGTGCCGGGGATCTTGAATCCCCATCCCACGTGCCCGAACTTCTGCGCCCCGTCCGGCTTGACGAAGACGCAGGCCGCGCCGCCGCCTCCCGCCGCCGCGGGGCCCCGCTGGACGCCCAGCGCGTCCGAGGGCGTCGTCGCTGCCGGCGCGGAGGCCCCGCCCGGCTTCTTGTCTGCCGCCTTTGCGTCCGTCTTCCCGCCGCCTGCGCCACCGCAGGCCGTCACCGTGGCGAGGGTGACCACGGCGGCCACGAGGCCGAGCCCCGCCCGCCTGCCACCGGCCGTCCTGTTGCCTGCCGTCGAGTCGTCTGCCGTCGAGTTGAGAATCGTGCCGATCATCTCTCCCCCAAACACTCCCGGGGACAGCGCCCCGGAGAATCCCCCACGCGTCTTGGCACACACCCCCACGCCCGCCCGGAGTTCCCGTACGGGTACCTCTGTGGCGACTTGGGGACACAGCAGGGACCGATCCTGTACATCCGGGATTACGGACCGCCACGGACGGCGATAATGGCCCTCGCCGCTGACCCGAGGAGCCGTTCATGACCCCGCCCGTCGTCCATTCGCTGCGCGAGCAGATCCGCGAGCACATCCTCGAGGGGATCGTCAGCGGCCGCTGGCAGCCGGGCGAGCGGATCGTGGAGCGGCGGATCGCGGTGGAGCTGGAGGTCAGCCAGACGCCCGTACGGGAAGCGCTGCGCGAGCTGGAGTCGCTGCAGCTGATCGAGTCGGCGCCGAACAAGGGCGTACGGGTACGGAATCTGACCGCGGACGATCTCAAGGAGAGCTATCCCGTACGCGCCGGGCTGGAGCAGGTGGCCGCCGAGCTGGCCGCCGCCCGGCTGGCCAAGGACGCGACGGCGCTGGAGCGCGAGGTGGCCGAGCTGTGCGAGGCCGACCGCGCGGGCGACGGCGAGGCGCAGGTGCGGCACACCGTCGCCTTCCACCGCGAGATCGTGCGGGCGGCGGGCAACTCGGTGCTGCTGCACAGCTGGGAGTCGCTGGGGATCGAGGTGTGGACGACGCTGTCCATCCGCTGGTTCAGCCCCGAGCCGCGCTCGCACGCCCGCGACCACCAGGAGATCGTGGACGCCTTCAAGCGCCGCGACCCCAAGATCGGCGAGCTGCTGAAGACCCACGTCCTCAGCTGCGCCCCGAGGGTCTGAACCTCCTCCCCCGCAGTGCGCCCCACCGGGCTTCCGGCGGGGCGCACCTGCGTTTCTGAGGCCAGGACCATCTGGCACCCCGTGCCATAAAGGCTGACACCCCGTGCCGACCTGCGGATATTTGTCAAATGCGCGTTGATCGATCATCGATCAGAGGCGTATGGTCACTGTCGGGGCGCGACACCCCTGCCTGCCAGCGAGAGCTCGCACTCCTTCCCTTCGTCCGGAAAGGGGCCACCCATGCCCGACCCCGTACGCATGCCGTACAGCCAGCTCGACCAGATCCCGGACCGTGATCCCGAGGAGACGGCCGAGTGGCGCGAGTCCCTTGAGGCCGTCACGAAGGCAGCCGGTCCGCACCGCGCCGCGTATCTGATGCGCCGCACCCTGGAGGGCACCGACGCCCCGGGCCTGGCACCCCTGACAACGGACTACGTCAACACCATCCCCACCTCCGCCGAGCCCGCCTTCCCGGGCGACGAGGCCATGGAGGCGCGGATCACCGCCTGGAACCGCTGGAACGCCGCCGCGATGGTCACCCGCGGCTCCCGCCTGGGCCTGGGCGGCCACATCGCCACCTTCGCCTCGGCGGCCTGGCTCTACGAGACCGGCTTCCAGCACTTCTTCCGCGGCAAGGAGGCCGACGGCAGCGGCGACCAGCTCTACATCCAGGGCCACGCCTCCCCCGGCATCTACGCCCGCGCCTTCCTGGAAGGCCGCCTCACCGAGGACCAGCTGGACCGCTTCCGCCAGGAGGCGGCCGGCGACGGCCTGCCCTCCTACCCCCACCCGCGGCGCCTGCCCTGGCTGTGGGAGTTCCCCACCGTCTCCATGGGCCTGGGCCCGCTCTCCGCGATCTACCAGGCGCGCTTCAACCGCTACCTGGAGCACCGCGGCATCAAGGACACCTCCCACTCCCACGTCTGGGCGTTCCTGGGCGACGGCGAGATGGACGAGCCCGAGTCGACCGCCGCACTGGCGCTGGCCGGACGCGAGGGCCTGGACAACCTCACCTTCGTCATCAACTGCAACCTGCAGCGCCTGGACGGCCCGGTCCGCCCCAACTTCAAGATCGTGCAGGAGCTGGAGGCGCAGTTCCGCGCGGCCGGCTGGAACGTGATCAAGTCGCTGTGGGGACAGGCCTGGGACGAGGTCTTCGCCCAGGACACCGACGGCGCGCTGCTGCGCCGCCTGCGCGCGACGCCCGACGCCCAGTTCCAGACGTACGCCACCCGCGACGCCGCCTACCTGCGCGACCACTTCTTCGGCGCGGAGGACTCCCTCAAGCGCATCGCGCAGGGCCTGACCGACGCCAAGCTGCTGGAGCTGTTCCAGACCTCCCGCGCGGGCCACGAGCCGCGCAAGGTGTACGCCGCGTACAAGGCCGCCACCGAGCACAAGGGCGCGCCCACCGTCATCCTGGCGCAGACCGTCAAGGGCTACACCCTCGGCGCGGGCTTCGAGTCCCGCAACGCCAACCACCAGATGAAGAAGCTGACGGGCAAGGAGTTCCGCACCATGCGCGACCTCCTCGAACTCCCCATCCCCGACAGCGCGTTGGACGCGGACGTGGTCCCCTACGCCCACCCGGGCGAGAACTCCCCCGAGATGGCCTACCTGCGCGAGCGCCGCGCGGCCCTGGGCGGCCCCGCGCCAGCCCGCAAGGTCGCCGCCAAGCCGCTGCCGATGCCCTCCGACAAGGCCTTCGACGCCCTGAAGAAGGGCTCGGGCTCGCAGGAGATCGCCACGACCATGGCGTTCGTACGGCTGGTCAAGGACCTGATGCGGGACAAGGAGACCGGCAAGCGCTGGGTCCCGGTCGTGCCCGACGAGGCCCGTACCTTCGGCATGGAGTCGCTCTTCCCCTCCGCGGGCCTCTACTCCCCCGTGGGCCAGACCTACGACCCCGTCGACCGCGACCAGCTTCTCTACTACAAGGAAGCGCGCGACGGCCAGATCCTCAACGAGGGCATCACAGAGGCCGGTTCGCTGGCCGACTTCACCGCGGCGGCGACCTCGTACGCCACCCACGGCGAGCCGATGATCCCCTTCTACATCTTCTACTCGATGTTCGGCTGGCAGCGCACCGCCGACCAGTTCTGGGCGCTGGCCGACCAGTTGGGCCGCGGCTTCGTCATCGGCGCCACGGCAGGCCGTACGACCATGACGGGCGAGGGCCTCCAGCACGCCGACGGCCACTCCCACCTGATCGCCTCCACCAACCCGGCGGCCCTCTCCTACGACCCGGCCTTCGCCTACGAGGTGTCGGTCATCGTCAAGGAGGGCCTGCGCCGGATGTACGGCCCCGACGCCGAGGACGTCTTCTACTACCTCACCGTCTACAACGAGACCAAGGTCCAGCCGGCCATGCCCGAGGGTGTCGAAGAGGGCATCCTCAAGGGCCTGTACCGCTACCGCGAGGCCAGTGGCGCGAGCGCCGAGACCCCGCGCCTGCAGCTGCTGGCCTCCGGCACCGCCGTCCACTGGGCCCTGGAGGCCCAGCGGCTGCTCACCGAGGAGTGGGGCGTGGCCGCGGACGTGTGGTCGGCCCCGTCCTGGACCGAGCTGCGCCGGGACGCCCTGGCGTGCGACGCGGCCCGCCTGGAGGGCGAGGACCGCATTCCGTACGTGACCCGCGCCCTGGCCGGTGCCCCCGGCCCGGTCGTCGCGGTCAGCGACTGGATGCGCGCCGTACCGGACCAGATCGCCCCGTGGGTCGAGCAGGACTGGGTCTCCATCGGCACCGACGGCTTCGGCCTCTCCGACACCCGCGAGGCGGCCCGCCGCCACTTCGGCGTCGACCCGCAGTCGGTGGTCGTCCAGGCCCTGGCCGCGCTCGCCCGCCGCGGCGAGGTCAAGCCGGAGACCGTCAAGGAGGCCAAGGTCCGCTACGGCCTGTAGCCCCCGAGCCGTGGGCCGGGCACCGGTTGCCCCCGGCACCCGCCCCACGGCCCCCAACTCCCGTGCGGAGGCCCACCATCCGCGCCCGGGGCCTTCGCACGGGAACCTTCACGGCGTGCCGGACCGGCGTTCCGGGGGCCTGAACAGGCGTTTGCCGCCTGCGGCTGGGTCGGGCTTCACAGCTGGGCGGGTTTCACATCTGCCCCGTTTTCGCCTCAACCCTTCTTTTTCCCCTCCGCCCACCCCCCTTCGGGGGGTGGGCGGGTGTAGGGACCAGGGTCCGTTCGATTGTCAGTGCCGCCCGGCATCATGGCCTCATGCGTGCTGCCCGGCTGATCAAGATGGTGCTGCTGCTCCAGTCCCGGCCGTCGATGACGGGGGCCGAGCTGGCGCGCGAGCTGGAGGTATCCGAGCGCACGGTCGCGCGGGACGTGCTGTCCCTGTCCGAGGCCGGGGTGCCCGTGTACGCCGACCGCGGCCGTACGGGCGGCTACCGCCTCATCGGCGGCTACCGCACCCGCCTGACGGGCCTGGGCCGCAGCGAGGCGGAGGCGCTGTTCCTGTCCGGAGTGCCCGCCGCGCTGCGCGGGATGGGGCTGGCCGACGCCGCCTCCGCCGCCCGGCTGAAGGTTTCCGCCGCCCTGCTGCCCGAGCTGCGCGACGCGGCCGCCGGCGCCGCCCAGCGCTTCCACCTCGACGCCCCCGCCTGGTATCAGGAGCCCGCGACCCCCGAGCTGCTGCCCGCCGTCGCCGACGCGGTGTGGGACGACCGGTGGCTGTGCGCCCGCTACCGCCGCAAGGACAAGGACACCGAGGTCGAGCGCGAGCTGGAGCCGTACGGCCTCGTGCTCAAGGCGGGCGTCTGGTATCTGGCGGCCCGCTCCCAAGGGGAGTACCGCGTCTACCGCGTGGACCGTTTCAGCACCGTCGCCGTCGGCGAGGAGCGCTTCACCCGCGACGAGGACTTCGACCTGCCCGCCTTCTGGGAGGAGCGCGCCGAGCAGTTCCAGCGCTCCATCCTGCGCGAGGAGGCGGTGCTCAGGCTCTCCCCGGCCGGCGCCCGCTCCCTGCCCCATGTCACCGACCGCGCCGCCGCCCGCGAGGCCCTGGAGAAGGCCCAGGAGCCCGACGCGCAGGGCCGGATCACCCTCACCCTGCCCGTCGAGTCCCTCGATGTCGCCTTCGGCCAGCTGCTCGGGCTGGGCCCGGAGTGCGAGGTCCTTCAGCCGTACGCGCTGCGCGAGCGCTTCAAGGACGCGGCAGCCCGGATGCGCGGCCTCTACCGATGAGCGGCCGCTACCGATAACCCGTCACATCCGCGGGCCTGCCCGCCTGCTCGACCTCGGTGATGTAGCGCCAGGCGTCCGGCACCGAGCCGTCCACGTCCGTGAGGCCGTACTCCTGCGCCAGCCCGCCGCTGGAGAGCGAGGCACCGTTGAAGCGGGCCACATCCGGGTCCGCGGCCAGTGCCGCCAGCGCCCGTCCGACGAAGGTCGGCGTCTCGGAGATGGCGAAGTGCGGGTTCTGCTCGCACCCGGCCAGCCAGTTCTCCTCCGTCACCTTGAAGTACGTGTCCAGCATGGCCTCCGAGCGCAGCCAGCCCGGCGTCAGGCACACCGCCGTACAGCCGTACTCCTGCACCTCCTTGGCCAGCCCGCGCGCCATCCTCAGCGGCGCGGACTTCGCCAGGTCGTAGTAGAAGGGCTCGCGGTAGCGGCGGTTGAACTCCTCGGTCCCGTCCGTCACTTCGACCACCAGGCCGCCCGGGTTGCGGATCAGCAGCGGCAGGGCGTAGCGGCTGGTGACGATGTGCGACTCGACCCCGAGGCGCAGGATGCGCAGTCCCTTCTCCAGGTCGTGCTCCCACATCTTCTTGCCCCACTCGACGTGGACATCGCCGCCCCACAGGTCGTTGACCAGCACATCCAGCCGCCCCTGCTCGCGGTCGATGCGCTCGGTGAGCGCCTGCACCCGGGCCGGCTCCAGATGGTCGGTCGGTACGGCGATACCGGTGCCGCCCGCCGCCGTCACCAGCTCGGCGCTCTCCTCGATCGTCTCCGTGGCCCGGCCGACCTCGCTGACCTTCTCGCGCGTGGTCCGCCCGGTCACATACACCGTGGCCCCGGCCCGCCCCAGCTCCACGGCCATCGCCCGGCCCGCGCCCCGCGTCGCCCCCGCGACCAGCGCGATCTTCCCCTTCAGTGCCTGTTCTGTGCTCATGTCCACAGCCTCACAGCCATACCCGACAGCTTCTGTCTGGATTTCCGTGCGAATTTCCGCCTGGCTTTCCCTGCGCACTTCCCGGGCACATGTGCGTCGGTAACGACCACGCAGCATCTGGGGTACTCCGCGTGCGGGCCGGGGCCGTAGGCCCGATGCTGGTCCCGTGATGGACGAGACGGAGTTCTGGGAGCTGATCGACGGCTCCCGCCGGGCCGCCGAGGGCGATCCCGAGGAGCAGGCCGATGTGCTGGTCGAGCGGCTGCTCCGGCTCGATCCGGACTCCGTCGTGGACTTCGCCCGCCACTTCGAGTCCCGCTACAACCGCGCCTACACCTGGGAGCTGTGGGCCGCGGCGGCCGTCCTCCTGGACGGCGCCAGCGACGACGTCTTCGACTACTTCCGCTGCTGGCTGATCGGCCAGGGCCGGGAGGTCTTCGAGGGGGCGCTGCACGGCCCCGACCACCTGGCGGACCTGCTGGACGACTTCGACGAGGAGGTCGACGGGGACGCGGAGGAGCTGGGGTACGCGGCCGACGAGGCGTACGAGCAGATGACCGGCACCGTGATGCCCGACCTGGGCCTGCCGCCGCAGCCCCGCGAGCCCCTGGGCACGGTCATCGACTTCGAGGACGACGACGCCCTGGCGGAACGGTTCCCCGCCCTGTGGGACCGCTTCAGGGCGTGACCGCGGCGCTGCCCCGCTCCGCGCCGACCGTCTTGCCCATCAGCACGTCGTCGACGTACTCGCCGTCCAGCAGGAACTCCCCCGGCAGCACGCCCTCCACCGCATAGCCCACCGACGCGTACAGCCTGCGCGCCGGGGCGTTGTGCCCCAGCACCCGCAGCGTCAGCCGTCGTGCGCCCTGCTCCACGGCCCGCTCGTCCGCCGCGTACAGCAGCGCCCTGGCCACGCCGTGGCCGCGCGCCCAGGCGTCCACGACCAGCCCCCGGATCTGGCGTACGTGGGCATTGCACTCCAGCGGCGTCGGCCGGTCCAGCCGCAGGTACCCCGCCGGGCGCCCCTCCAGCTCCGCCACCAGGATCTTCTCGACGCTCTGCGCGTCGCTGAAGAACGGCTCGTACGGGGGCTGCGGGCGGGGCTTGACGGCGTGCAGGGGCGTCCAGCTGCGCCGGTCCAGTGCGGCCAGTGCGGCATCGTCGGCCAGGACGGCGTTGCGTATGGTCACTTCGGGCATGTGGATCACTGTGCCACGCGGCCGGTGTGCCCCGCCCCCGGATTTTTCGGCAGTATGGGCCTCATGCGGATTGCGATCACCGGCTCGACCGGGCTCATCGGCACAGCGCTCGTACGCTCCCTGCGCGGCGACGGGCACGACGTCGTCCGTCTCGTACGGCACCCGCCGCGGGCGGCCGACGAGGTGGCCTGGGACCCCAAGCGCCGCACCGTGGACACCTCCGAGCTCGCGGGCTGCGAGGCGGTCGTCCACCTCGCGGGCGCGGGCGTCGGCGACCACCGCTGGACGGCGGCCTACAAGCGGGAGATCCGCGACAGCCGCGTCCTGGGCACGGAAGCGATCGCCACCGCCATCGCCTCCCTGGACACCCCGCCCCGGACCTTCGTCTGCGGCAGCGCCATCGGCTACTACGGCGATACGGGCGCGCGCCGCACCGACGAGTCCGCGCCGCCCGGCGAGGGCTTCCTGCCCGGGGTCTGCGTGGACTGGGAGGCCGCCGCCCAGCCCGCGCTCGACGCCGGGGTGCGGACCACCTTCGCCCGCACCGGACTGGTCGTGGCCCGCGAGGGCGGCGCCTGGGGACGCCTGTTCCCGCTGTTCAAACTGGGCCTGGGCGGACGTCTGGGCAACGGCCGCCAGTACTGGTCGTTCATCTCGCTGACGGACCACATCGCGGCCCTGCGCCACCTCATCGACACCGAGGGCCTCTCGGGCCCGGTCAACCTCACCGCCCCCGAGCCCGTCACCAACCGCGAGGTCACCCGGGCCATGGGCCGCGCCCTGCACCGCCCCACCCTCTTCACCGCCCCGGCCCCGGCGCTGCGCATCGCCCTCGGCGAGTTCGCCCAGGACGTCCTGGGCAGCCAGCGGGTCGTCCCCCGGGCGCTGCTGGACTCCGGCTTCGCCTTCTGCCACCCCACCATCGACGCCTCCATCCAGGCGGCCCTGCGCCGGTGAGCGCACCCGTGCGCGGGCAACGCGCGACTGCCAACGGCGCCGAGGCGGTTTACGGTCCAGCTCACGAACTCGGGTATCCCGCACCGTGGTTGAGGGCATGAGCCCTGAGCCGGGCGCATACCACCGGGACCGACCTCGGGGAGGCAGCATGCTCCGCACCGCAACGCGCGCGGACGCCGCGGGCACGGATGTCGTCGTCATCGGAGCCGGCCTCGCCGGCCTCGCCGCCGCTCACCACCTGACCAGCGCCGGAATCTCCGTCACCGTTCTTGAGGCCGCGCCGCACATCGGCGGCCGGGCCACCACCGAGCACCTGGACGGCTTCCGTCTGGACCGCACGGGCCAGTTGCTCATCACCTCCTTCCCCGAACTCCGCCGCACCCCGGGCCTCAACGGCCTGGCACTGCGGCCCTTCTCCCCCGGCGTCCTGATCCACACCGGCGACCGGATCCAGCGCATCGGCACCCCCCGGAGCACAAGGGGCGCACTCTCGGCAGCGCGCGCCCTCTCGCGCGCCGACCGTCCCGTGACCGAGGCCCTGACGGCCCGCGCCCCCTTCCCGGCCTTCCCGCCCCGCACCCCCGACAGCTTCCTGCGCCCCCTCCTGCGGGCCCTGCTGTGCGATGCGCCCCTGCGCGGCTCCAGCCGCAGCGCCGCCCAGGCCCTGCGCTCCTTCGCCACCGGCCGGCTGTGCCTGCCCGCCGGCGGCGCCTCGGCCCTGCCCGACCTCCTCGCCGCCTCGCTGCCCCCCGGAACCATCCGTACGTCCACCCGCGCCGTCTCGGTCTCCACCACCAGCGTCACCACCGCCGATCACGGCCAACTCCCCTGCCGCGCCGCGCTCGTGGCCACCGGAGCGCGCGACGCGGCGGAGCTTCTGCCCGGGCTGCGCGTCCCCGACTTCCACCCCGTGACCATCCTGCACCACACCACTGACACTCCCCCGCTGCGCGAACCCGCTCTGCTTCTGGCCACGGACGGCCCGGTGGCCCACACCTTCGTCGCCAGCGAGACCGACCCCTCGCGCACTCCGCCCGGCCGCGTACTGATCACCACCACGGTCCTGGGCACCCCCGCCACCCTCACCACGACCGCCCTGGACAAGACCGTCCGCCCCCACCTGGAGCGGCTCTACGGCACCCGCACCGACGACTGGCGCCTACTGGCCGTACACCACGACCCGTACGCCGTCCCCGCCATGTCCGTCCCCCACGACCCGCAGCGCCCCGTACGCGTCCTGGCGGGCCTCTACGTCTGCGGCGACCACCGCGACACCAGCACCGTCCAGGGCGCCCTCCACTCCGGCCGCCGCGCGGCCCACGCCATGCTGAAGGACTTCGCCCTCCCCGACTTCCAGGAGCCCTGCGAACTCATCGCCGCCTAGCCGCACCGGGGACAGCCGCCTCATAGCCCCGGCTCCGCCGGGCTCGTCCTCAAACGCCGGACGGGCCGGATTTTCGACGAGCAGCCCCACCCACCGGTGACCGCGCACACCGACGGAAGGCAACGGGCCGGAGGGGCCCGGGTGTCGGACGTAAAGCGAAGCAGTCCGACACCCGGGCCCCGGAGGCCCGTTCCCGACCCCACCCACCAGGCCGGCGCGCCGCAGGCGAAAAGCACCACATCGGCCTCAGCCCAGCGCAGCGACCCGCTCCCGATACCCCCGCACCGCCGCCGCATCCCGATACGGCTCCAGCCGCCGCTCGAAGTCCCGCACATACTCCAGCGCCCGCACCGACCGCATCTCGGACGCCTGCAACGCCGCCTCGGCCCCCAGCGCGCACGCCTGCTCCAGCTCGCCCAGCCCCAGCCGCGCCGTGGCCAGCACCACCCGGCAGAACAGCCGGCTGCGGGCGAACCCGGCCCCGCGCAGTTGCAGCGACCGCTCGGCGTGCTGCGCCGCCGCCCGGTACTGCTGCAGATCCCGGTGGCAGTGCGCGAGTTCGTCGGCGAGCTGCGCCTCGTCGAAGAACCGCGCCCAGTGCGGCACGTCGTCCCCCGGCCGCGCCGTCTCCAGCGCCCGCTCCGCCCGCGCCAGGGAGGCCGTGCAGGCCCGTACCTCGCCCAGGACGCCGTGCCCCCGCCCCTCCGCGGAGTGCAGCAGCGCCTGGACCACGGGCGGCGCACTGCTGCCCACGCCCTGCTGTGCCACCCGCGCCAGCTGTACGGCCTCCCGCCCGTGCCCGAGGTAGACCGCCTGCCGGCTCATCGTGACCAGGACGAACGAGCCGTAGGCGCGGTCCCCGGCGGCCTGCGAGAGCCGCAGTGCCTGCACGAAGTAGCGCTGCGCCAGCCCATGGGCGGCGATGTCGTACGAGGTCCACCCGGCGAGCCGGGTCAGGTCGGCGGCGGCCGCGAACAGCCGCCGGCCCATCGCCTCGCCGTAGGTACCCCGCAGCATCGGCTCTGCCTCGTGCTCCAGGTAGCGCACCAGCGCCTGGCGGGCGTGCCCGCCTCCGTAGGCGTGGTCCAGGGTGCGGAACAGCTCGCCCACCGACCGCAGGGCGGCGATGTCCCCGGCCGATACGCGGTAGCCGTGCGCGCGGTCCACGCGGTCGGTCTGGCGCTGCCGGGGCACCGACATGCGGCCCTGTACGGGCACCCGTCCGGTGACCTCGGCGGCCGGGTCGCCGTGCGCCACGCGCTCGTCGGCCCGGCCGATGAGCCAGTCCCGGCTGGGGACGACCAGTCCGGCCGGGGTGAACGCGATCTTGCGGAGTTCGGCGTGACTGCCGGAGTCCTTGCGCCACAGCCCGCTGACGATGTCCACCGCCTCGGCGGGCGAGGCGGCGAACTCGAGCCCGGCGTACACCGGCGCACACGCGTCCAGGCCGAGGTCCTGGGCGGAGAGGCGTCGGCCGAGTCTGCGGGTGAACACCTCCGCGATCAGGGCGGGTGTGGTGCCTCTGGGCTGCTGGCCGCGCAGCCACCGGGTCACCGACGTCTTGTCGTAGCGAAGATCCAGGCCGTGCTCCAGGCCGAGTTGATCGACCCGTCGGGCCAGACCGGCATTGGAAAATCCCGCCTCGGCGATGAGCGCGGCGAGCTGGCGGTTGGGCGTGCGCTGTGGGGGTCGTTCCGTCATCAGCTTTACCGGTCTCCTGCCTTCCGGGCTGCGCTGCCCGGGCTCGGCTGACCCCGTCCGGCGCGCTCCTCGCCCTCCTGGAACGGCGTGAATGTAACGGCCCCTGACGCCCTTCTCGCCACCTTCGCCCCGCATTCATCCGATCGTGTGAGCAGGGCTCGTACGCGTCTACAGGGGGTTCACAGGGGTTCCACAAACGGCGCGCACCTGCTGGTCGGCGCCCCGTAACCGGCCGCCTGCAACTGCCGCACCCGACCGCCGTACAGTGGCATGGGCGCAACTACACATCACAAACGCACCTAAAGGGCAATTAAGGGTGCGAAGAGGAGCTGCCGTGACCGCGATCTCTCGGGGGGAGACCCCCGTACCCGAGGGTCTTCGCTTCGTTCACCTGGGTTTCGGAGCCGGCGCCGTCGAATACGAGGCGGCTTGGCAGGAGCAGCGACGGGTGCACGCCGCCCGTTTCGCCGACGATATTCCGGACACCTGCCTGCTGCTGGAGCATCCGCCCGTCTACACGGCGGGGCGGCGCACGGAAGACAGCGAGCGCCCCCTGGACGGCACGCCGGTCATCGATGTGGACCGCGGCGGGAAGATCACCTGGCACGGCCCCGGCCAGCTCGTCGGCTACCCGATCCAGAAGCTGCCGCGCCCCGTGGACGTCGTCGCGCACGTCCGCCGCCTGGAAGAGGCCCTGATACGCACCTGCGCCGAGTTCGGCCTGGAGACCACCCGCGTCGAGGGCCGCAGCGGCGTATGGGTCCTGGGCGACCCCGTGGCCGAGCGCCCCTCGCTCGGCGGCCTCTCCCTCGACTTCGCCCCCCGGACCGCCGACGAGGAGTTCGACCCGCGGCTGAACGGGCCGGAGTACGCCCCCTCCAACGCCGGCCAGCGCCGCGAGGACCGCAAGCTGGCCGCGATCGGCATCCGCGTCGCCAAGGGCGTCACGATGCACGGCTTCTCGCTGAACGTGAACCCGGACAACACCTGGTTCGACAAGATCGTGCCCTGCGGCATCCGCGACGCGGGTGTGACCTCGCTCTCCAACGAGCTCGGCCGCGAGATCACCATCGCCGACGTCCTGCCCGCTGTCGAGAAGCACCTGCGGGACGTCCTGGAGAACGCCGAGCTCCTCCCCCGCGCCGTCTGAGGCCGGCTCCCGAGGGCCCCGGCGGGCCCGCGGGAATGCGCCCCCGCCCCGCGGGGTTGGCCTGCACAGCCTTGGCGCGTAAAAACGTGCGAATTATCGGGCGTACCCTGGTGTACGCCGAAGAAACGAAGTCGTAGGGAGCCGGACGTGTCCGCTGTCGCACCCGACGGACGCAAGATGCTGCGCCTGGAGGTCCGGAACAGCCAGACCCCCATCGAGCGCAAGCCCGAGTGGATCAAGACCCGGGCGAAGATGGGCCCCGAGTACAACGCCCTGCAAAAGCTCGTCAAGACCGAGGATCTGCACACCGTCTGCCAAGAGGCCGGCTGTCCCAACATCTACGAGTGCTGGGAAGACCGCGAGGCCACCTTCCTCATCGGCGGTGAGCAGTGCACGCGGCGCTGCGACTTCTGCCTGATCGACACCGGCAAGCCGGAGCCCCTGGACCGCGACGAGCCGCGCCGGGTCGGCGAGTCCGTGGTCAAGATGGACCTGAACTACGCCACGATCACCGGCGTCGCCCGCGACGACCTGGAGGACGGCGGCGCCTGGCTGTACGCGGAGACCGTGCGCCAGATCCACGCGATGACGGCCGAGCGCGCCGACGGCTACACCAAGGTCGAGCTGCTCATCCCCGACTTCAACGCCGAGCCCGACCAGCTCGCCGAGGTCTTCTCCTCCCGCCCCGAGGTCCTCGGGCACAACGTGGAGACCGTGCCGCGCATCTTCAAGCGCATCCGCCCCGGCTTCCGCTTCGAGCGCTCGATGGAGGTCATCACCCGCGCCCGCGAGGCCGGCCTGATCACCAAGTCGAACCTCATCCTGGGCATGGGCGAGACCCGCGAGGAGATCACCGACGCGCTGCGGCAGATGCACGACGCGGGCTGCGAGCTCATCACGATCACCCAGTACCTGCGCCCCTCGCCGCGGCACCACCCCGTGGAGCGCTGGGTCAAGCCGGCCGAGTTCGTGGAGCTGAAGGAGGAGGCCGAGCAGATCGGCTTCTCCGGCGTCATGTCCGGCCCGCTGGTCCGCTCCTCCTACCGCGCCGGCCGCCTCTACCAGCAGGCGATCGAGAAGCGTGAGGTGGAGGCCTCCACCCAGGCGGTGTGAGTCCCGCGACGGAATGAGCCCGGGGTGCGCTGAGCGCGGGTACGGCACCGAGTGCCAGTCCTGCGGCATGTGCCTCGTGTGAATCCCCGCACATCCGCAACGACGCGGCCCGTACGTTCCCAGGTGAGGGACGGTGCGGGCCGCGTCAACGTTTCATAGGTGTTTGACCTCCGGGTCATCCGTTGGTAACACCGATCGGTGACGATGGCTTCACCCCCCGTTACCCCCGCTCCTCCTACGAAGGGGACCTTGCCATGCAGGCAGCGCCCGCTCGCGCCACCGCCGCTCTCCCCATCCCGTCCGTCCCCATCCCGTCCGTCCCGATCCCGTCCGTCACCGGCGCCCTGCGCGCGGTGGAGTCCCTGCTGATGCGCGGCGGACAGCGCACCGCCCGCCGCAACGCCTGGACCGCGGTGCTGGAGGACCGCCGCCGGGCCAAGGACCGCCGCGAGGCCCAGCACGTACTGGAGGCCGTGGCGTCGGAGGGCCCGAGCGACACGTAAACTGCGCTTTATGGCGAGGAAGGCAAACTCAGACGGCGCTGCCGGCGCTGCGAACCCCGGGCGGCTGAAGCAGATCGCCCTGACCTACAAGATGACCCGTCGGGTCGACTCCAAGGTCGGTCTGGTCGTCGCTGGCGTGGGCATCGTCGTATTCGGCGTGATCCTCGCCCTCGGCTTCCTGATCGGCCACCCCATCTACGCGGGCATCCTGGGCTTCCTGCTGGCCTTCCTCGCGATGGCGATCATCTTCGGCCGCCGTGCCGAGCGTGCCGCCTTCGGTCAGATGGAGGGCCAGCCGGGCGCGGCGGCCGCGGTACTGGACAACGTCGGCCGCGGCTGGACGGTCACACCCGCCGTGGCGATGAACCGCAGCCAGGACGTCGTGCACCGCGCGGTCGGCAAGGCCGGCATCGTGCTGGTCGGCGAGGGCAACCCGAACCGGCTGCGCAGCCTCCTGGCCGCGGAGAAGAAGCGCATGGCCCGCACGGTCGCCGACGCCCCCGTCCACGACATCGTGGTGGGCGACGGCGAGGACCAGGTCCCGCTGAAGAAGCTGCGCACGACCCTGCTCAAGCTCCCGCGCGTGCTGCCCGGCGCCCAGGTCACGGCCGTCAACGACCGCCTGCGCGCCCTCGGCGACCTCATGAGCAACATGCCCATCCCCAAGGGCCCGATGCCCGGACGCGGCATGCGGATGCCCAAGGGCGGCGGCGGCAAGATGCGCTGAGCGCGTCCCGCATGACATAAGGCGGTGGCCCGGAACCTGTGGGGT
>NZ_JBSIBZ010000049.1:0-66216 GCF_058245575.1 Streptomyces sp. UF-297
AGGCCCGCGTTGGGCATGCAGGCC
Organism: Streptomyces sp. UF-297; assembly: GCF_058245575.1. Lineage (NCBI taxonomy): Bacteria > Bacillati > Actinomycetota > Actinomycetes > Kitasatosporales > Streptomycetaceae > Streptomyces > Streptomyces sp. UF-297. The sequence goes on from NZ_JBSIBZ010000049.1 coordinate 25, forward strand.
AGCGGGACACGGGAGTTGCGGGCCAGATAGCGCAGGTGCTCGCTCATCTCAGCAGGCCCGGTGGCGCAGTTGAGGCCGATCATGTCGATGCCGAGCGGTTCGAGGGCGGTCAGCGCCGCGCCGATCTCCGAGCCCAGCAGCATCGTCCCGGTGGTCTCCACCGTCACCGAGCAGATGACGGGGAGGCCGGCGCCGGTGGCGTCCAGGGCGCGGCGGGCGCCGAGGATGGCGGCCTTGGTCTGCAGGAGGTCCTGGGTGGTCTCCACCAGCAGCGCGTCGGCGCCGCCGGCGATCATGCCCTCGGCGTTCTGCTGGTAGGCGTCGCGCAGCTTGGTGTACGGGGCATGGCCCAGCGTCGGCAGCTTCGTGCCCGGTCCCATCGAGCCGAGCACCCAGCGCTGCTGGCCGGTGGCGGCGGTGAACTCGTCGGCCACCTCGCGGGCGATGCGGGCGCCGGACTCGGAGAGTTCGAAAACCCGCTCGGGGATGTCGTATTCACCCAGCGCCGCGAAATTTGCCCCGAAAGTGTTGGTCTCCACGCAGTCGACGCCCACCTCGAAGTAGGCCGCGTGGACGGAGCGGACGATGTCGGGGCGGGTGACGTTGAGGATCTCGTTGCAGCCCTCCAGCTGCTGGAAGTCCTCCAGCGAGGGGTCCTGCGCCTGGAGCATCGTTCCCATGGCTCCATCGGCGACCACCACCCGCGAGGCCAGGGCCTCGCGCAGTGCGTCGGCTCGGGATGTGCTGGTGGACGATGGCGTGAACGAGGCCATGGAGGTGCTCCCCTGGTTGCGACGGCTGTCGGCTTTGCACCTTCCGGTAGAAGGCGCACCGGGCCAGGGTAGCTGGCGGCACCCCGCATGGTCAGGTCGCGTCCCAGGGCGTGGACGGCCGTGGAGCGGGGGACGGCAGCGGCACAAGGGGGTAATCGGCTCCGGAGGAAGCCGGTCCGGAGCGCGGTCAAGATCATTGACAGACCTCGATGCGCTCCCCCAGGGTCGGCATCGACCTATATCGTTCAGCATTGTCGAACCGCTCACCTCGGAGGTTGCCCGATGGCACGGACCATCCAGTCCCTTGAGCGTGCCGCCGCGATGCTGCGGCTGCTGGCCGGCGGTGAGCGGCGACTCGGGCTCTCCGACATCGCCTCGGCGCTGGGGCTGGCCAAGGGCACCGCGCACGGCATCCTGCGCACGCTCCAGCAGGAGGGCTTCGTCGAGCAGGACTCCGCCTCCGGGCGCTATCAGCTCGGCGCCGAGCTGCTGCGGCTGGGCAACAGCTATCTGGACGTGCACGAGCTGCGCGCCAGGGCGCTGGTGTGGACCGACGACCTGGCCCGCTCCAGCGGCGAGAGCGTGTATCTGGGCGTGCTGCACCAGCAGGGCGTGCTGATCGTGCACCACGTCTTCCGGCCCGACGACAGCCGCCAGGTGCTGGAGGTCGGGGCGATGCAGCCGCTGCACAGCACGGCCCTGGGCAAGGTGCTCTCCGCGTACGACCCGGTCGCGCACAGCGAGGTGGCCGAGGCCGAGCGGGAGGCGTTCACGCCGCGCACGGTCACCGGCATGGAGGACTTCGAGGGCGTGCTGGACCTGACGCGGGCGCGCGGCTGGGCCGCGGACGTGGAGGAGACCTGGGAGGGCGTGGCCTCGGTGGCCGCTCCCATCCACGACCGGCGGCGGATGCCGGTGGGCTCGGTGGGCATCACCGGCGCGGTGGAGCGGGTCTGCCGGGAGGGCGAGCTGCGGCCGGAAATCGTCGCTGCGGTGCGCGACTGCGCACGCGCCGTGTCCAGGGATCTGGGTGCCGGACGGTTCTGAACCGGTTCCTGACCGCTTTGCCCCGTACGTTCACCTAAGTTTTCAGTCACAGAACCCTTGACGAGGTGCTGAGCGTAAACAAAACTGCCGAGCGTCGGTCGGCATTGTCGAACACCTAACGACAATTCGCGTATGGTGGACACTGCCGCGGGCCGACCAACGCCCTCTCGGAGGGCGCGGACCACCGGAGGGACCCGGGGTCCGCCTTCCCCTGGACCAAGGACAAAGGAGTCGCGGGTGTCCAGCTCCGACATCTTCATCAGCGAGACCATCGGTACCGCTGTTCTGATCCTGCTGGGCGGTGGCGTGTGCGCCGCCGTCACGCTCAAGCGATCTAAGGCGTTCAACGCGGGATGGGTCGCCATCACCTTCGGGTGGGGCTTCGCCGTTCTGACGGGTGCGTACATCGCCGCCAAGTCCGGCGCACACCTGAACCCGGCGGTCACCATCGGTCTCGCGATAAAGGGCGGCACCGAGTGGGGCGACGTTCCGGTGTACCTCGGCGCACAGCTGCTCGGCGCGATGATCGGCGCCGTGCTGGTGTGGCTCTCGTACTACGGGCACTTCCAGGCCCACCTGACCGACCCCGAGATCGTCGGCCAGAAGAGCGGCCAGGAGGGCATGGTCGACAAGGCCTCCGCCCCCAAGGCAGGGCCCGTGCTGGGCATCTTCTCCACCGGTCCGGAGATCCGGAACGTCGTGCAGAACCTCGTCACGGAGATCATCGCCACCACCGTGCTCGTGCTGGCGATCCTGTGCCTGGGACTGAGTGACAACGGCAAGGGCGTCGGCGTCATAGGCACGCTGCTGGTGGCGCTGGTCGTGGTCGGCATCGGTCTGTCGCTCGGCGGCCCGACCGGATACGCGATCAACCCCGTTCGCGACCTCGGTCCGCGTATCGTGCACGCGCTGCTTCCGCTGCCGAACAAGGGCGGTTCCGACTGGGGCTACGCGTGGATCCCGGTCGTCGGCCCGCTGATCGGTGGCGCCATCGCCGGCGGTCTCTACAACGTCGCGTTCGCCTGAGCCGCCCCGCCCGCACACATCAGACTTCTTGGAGCACAGACACACCATGAGCGACATCCACAGCACCGGCCCGTTCATCGCGGCCATCGACCAGGGCACGACTTCCAGCCGCTGCATCGTCTTCGACAAGGACGGCCGGATCGTATCGGTCGACCAGAAGGAGCACGAGCAGATCTTCCCGAAGCCGGGCTGGGTCGAGCACGACGCCTCCGAGATCTGGGAGAACGTCCAGCAGGTCGTGGCCGGTGCGGTCGTCAAGGCGGGCATCACCGCCAAGGACGTCAAGGCCATCGGCATCACCAACCAGCGCGAGACCACGCTGCTGTGGGACAAGAACACCGGTGAGCCCGTCCACAACGCCATCGTCTGGCAGGACACCCGCACCGACTCGCTGTGCAAGGAGCTGGGCCGCAACGTCGGCCAGGACCGCTTCCGCCGCGAGACCGGCCTGCCGCTCGCGTCGTACTTCTCCGGTCCCAAGGTCCGCTGGCTGCTGGACAACGTCGAGGGCCTGCGCGAGCGCGCCGAGGCCGGCGACATCCTCTTCGGCACCATGGACTCCTGGGTCATCTGGAACCTCACCGGCGGCGTCAACGGCGGCGTGCACGTCACCGACGTCACCAACGCCTCGCGCACCATGCTGATGAACCTCCACAAGCTGGAGTGGGACGCGCGCATCCTGGACTCGATGGGCATCCCGGCCGCCGTGCTGCCCGAGATCAAGTCCTCCGCCGAGGTGTACGGCACCACCGCCGACGGCGCCCTGGCCGGTGTGCCGGTGGCCTCCGCGCTCGGTGACCAGCAGGCCGCCCTGTTCGGCCAGACCTGCTTCGAGGCGGGCGAGGCCAAGTCCACGTACGGCACCGGCACCTTCATGCTGATGAACACCGGCGAGGAGCCCGTCAACTCCTACAACGGGCTGCTGACCACGGTCGGCTACCGCATCGGCGACCAGAAGACGGTGTACGCCCTGGAGGGCTCCATCGCGGTCACCGGCTCGCTGGTGCAGTGGATGCGCGACCAGATGGGGCTCATCAAGAGCGCGGCCGAGATCGAGACGCTGGCCTCCTCCGTGGAGGACAACGGCGGCGCGTACTTCGTGCCGGCCTTCTCCGGCCTGTTCGCCCCCTACTGGCGCTCGGACGCGCGCGGCGTGATCGCGGGCCTGACCCGGTACGTCACCAAGGCGCACATCGCCCGTGCCGTGCTCGAGGCCACCGCCTGGCAGACCCGCGAGATCACCGACGCCATGACCAAGGACTCCGGCGTCGAGCTGACCGCGCTCAAGGTCGACGGCGGAATGACCTCCAACAACCTGCTGATGCAGACCATCTCGGACTTCCTGGACGCCCCTGTGGTGCGCCCGATGGTGGCCGAGACGACCTGCCTCGGCGCTGCCTACGCGGCCGGCCTGGCCGTGGGCTTCTGGTCCAGCACCGACGAGCTGCGCGCCAACTGGCGCCGGGCCGCCGAGTGGACCCCCCGGATGGACACGGACACGCGTGACCGCGAGTACAAGAACTGGCTCAAGGCCGTCGAGCGGACCATGGGCTGGATCGAGGACGAGGAGTAATCATGAGCACCCTGCAGAGCGTCCCTGCCCTTGGGACGCATCCGGCTGACGGTTCGACCCCGAGCCGCGCCGAGACTCGGGAGCAGCTTTCCAAGGCGACGTACGACCTCCTGGTGATCGGCGGCGGCATCCTGGGCATCTCCACTGCCTGGCACGCCGCGCAGTCGGGGCTGCGGGTGGCCCTGGTGGACGCCGGCGACTTCGCCGGCGCCACCTCCTCCGCCTCCTCCAAGCTGCTGCACGGCGGCCTGCGCTACCTGCAGACCGGCGCGGTCAAGCTGGTGGCGGAGAACCACTTCGAGCGGCGGGCCGTCTCCCGTGACGTGGCCCCGCACCTTGCGAGCCCGCTCACCTTCTACCTGCCCGTCTACAAGGGCGGCCCGCACGGCGCGGCCAAGATGGGCGCGGGCGTCTTCGCCTACTCGGCGCTGTCCGGCTTCGGCGACGGCGTCGGCCGGGTCATCAGCCCGGCCAAGGCCATCCAGGACGTGCCCGAGCTGCGCACCGACAACCTCAAGGCGGTCGCGGTCTACGGCGACGGCCAGATGAACGACGCGCGCATGGCCCTGATGACCGTGCGGGCGGCCGTCGAGGCGGGCGCCACCGTCCTGAACCACGCCGAGGTCACCGGGCTGCGCTTCACGCAGGGCCGGGTCACCGGTGCGGAGCTCAAGGACCGTATGGAGGGCGAGGAGTTCGGCGTCAGCGCCCGCCTGGTCCTGAACGCCACCGGCCCGTGGGTGGACCACCTGCGCAAGATGGAGGACCCCAACGCGGCCCCCTCCATCCGCCTGTCCAAGGGCGCGCACCTGGTCCTCAAGCGCACCTCCCCCTGGAAGGCCGCGCTGGCCACGGCCATCGACAAGTACCGCCTGACCTTCGCGCTGCCGTGGGAGGACCAGCTGCTGCTGGGCACCACCGACGAGGAGTACGAGGGCGACCCGGGCGACGTCGCGGTCAACGAGAAGGACATCGCGCAGATCCTGGACGAGGCCTCGTACTCGATCCGCGACCAGCAGCTGTCCCGTGACCTGATCACCTACTCCTTCGCGGGCCTGCGGGTGCTGCCGGGCGGCCCCGGCGACACCTCCAAGGCCAAGCGCGAGACGGTGGTCACCGAGGGCACCGGCGGCATGCTGTCGGTGGCGGGCGGCAAGTGGACGACCTTCCGCCACATCGGCCGTACGGTCATGAACAAGCTGGCGGCCCTGCCCGGCCACCCGCTGGCCGACGACATGGAGCCGATGGCGCGGCTGCCCAAGAAGCTGCCGCTGCCGGGTATCGCCAACCCGAACGCGGTCGCGCACCGCCTCCTGGTCGACGGCGGCACCCCGGGTCCGCGGATGGCCCCGGAGACCGCCCGTCACCTGGCCACCCACTACGGCTCGCTGTCCTTCGACATCGCGCGGCTGGCCAACGAGGACGCGGCGCTGGCCGAGCGCATCCACCCGGACGCGCCGGAGATCTGGGCGCAGGTCGTCTACGCCCGCGACCACGAGTGGGCGCAGACCGAGGACGACGTGCTGCGTCGCCGCACCACCCTGACGATCCGCGGTCTGGACACCGAGGACGTACGGGCCAAGGTCAAGGACGTCCTGGCGCAGCGCAAGGGCTGATGGCCACGGCGTGAGTCAAAGGGGCGGCATCCGTTGCGGGTGCCGCCCCTCTCGCATGCCCACGCGGGGCCGTACGGGGTGCCATGCCGCGGACACACTTCGGCAACACGCGGCGGGGACAGTGGGGAAATGCCCTCCTCCGCGCCCGCCGTGCCCCTGTCCGTCCTCGATCTCGTGCCCATCAGCTCCGGCGGCAGCGCGGCCGGCGCGCTGCGCAACACCGTCGAACTCGCCCGCAGCGCCGAGGAGTTCGGCTATCACCGCTACTGGCTGGCCGAGCACCATCTGGCGCCGGGCGTCGCCGGGACCTCCCCCGAGCTGCTGATCCAGCTGGTCGCGCAGGCCACCGAGCACATCCGGGTGGGCTCCGGCGCCGTCCAGCTGGGCCATCGCACCGCGCTGTCGGTGGTCGAGCAGTTCGGGATTCTGGACGCGCTGCACCCGGGCCGGATCGACCTGGGGCTGGGGCGCTCGGGCGGGCGGGGCGAGCCGGGTGCGCGGCGGGAGGAGCCGGAGACGGCCGGCACCTTCACGGACAGCGGGCTGTACGTACCGCCGAGGTTCACCGGGTGGGACCGGCTGCTGGACTCCCCCGCGCACCGGCTGGCCAAGGCGCTGCTCCAGCAGCCCGGGGCGCACACCCCCGACTACGCCGGGCAGGTCCGCGACATCCTCGACCTGATCGCGGGCGGCTACCGCACGCCGGAGGGGACCCGGGCGCACCCGGTGCCGGGCGAGGGCGCCGGTGTGGCGGTGTGGGTCCTGGGCAGCAGTGGCGGGATCAGCGCCGAGGCGGCGGGCGCCAACGGGCTGCCGTTCGCCGCGAATTACCACGTCAGCCCCGGGACCGTGCTGGAGGCGGTGGCGGCCTACCGCGCCGCGTTCCGGCCCGGCGCGCTGGCCGAGCCGTATGTGGTGGTCTCCGCCGATGTGGTGGTGGGTCCCGACGACGACAGCGCCCGTGAGCTGGCCTCGCCCTACGGGCTGTGGGTGCGCTCGATCCGTACGGGCCGGGGCGCGCGGCCCTTTCCCACGCCGCAGGAGGCGGCCGCACACCAGTGGAGCGCGCAGGACCGGGCGCTGGTGGCCGACCGGGTGGAGACCCAGTTCGTGGGCGCGCCGGAGACCGTCACCGAGCGGCTGCGCGCGCTCCAGGAGGCCACCGGCGCCGACGAGTTGCTGATCACCACCATCACGCACGGGCACGCGGACCGGGTGCGCTCCTACGAGCTGCTGGCCCACGCGTGGTGCAAGCAGGCCTGAGAAACACGGACCGCACCCGCTCACCGATCGGTAAGAGGACATGACCGCACCACGTCGGCTGCGTCATCGAGCTGGACGGCGCGGGCGCCCACCCCACCGCGGCACACCGCTCGCTGCCCGCCCAGGAGTACGTGCGCCTGGTGCGCCGGGCCGAACAGGCGCTGCTGGACTTCGTGACCGTGGCGGACGGGCCGGGGCGGCTGGATCCCGCACTGCTGCTGGGGGCGGCCGCCACCGCCACCTCGCGCATCGGTCTGGTGCCGCTGGAGCCGCTGGCTGGCGAGCCGTCGGTGTACGCCGCCCGCGTCGCCACACTGGACCGGCTCAGCGACGGGCGGGCCGGGGTACGGCCCAGGGTGGCGGCGGACTCCGCCGAGCACGACCGCCTCCTGGAGCGGGCCCACACGCCGGAGGGAAAGCGGCACATCGCCGGGCTCTTCGCGGCGGCGGGCCGCTTCCTGGCCCGGGTCGGCGAGGCATGGGACGGCGCGGCCGAGGGGGCCCGCGCTCCTCAAGGGCGGCCTCCCGTCCTGGTGTTGGCCCATGAGTCGGTCCCCTACCGGCTCGCCGCCCGGCACGCCGACGCCGTCTTCGTCACTCCGGCCGACCCCCAGGCGCTGCGCCTGATCCGTACCGAGATCGGCGAGCTGCTCGCCGAGGCGGGCCGACCCGCCGACGCGCTGAAGGGAAGGCGGCGCCGACGGCTTCCGGCTGCGGCCCGCCGTACTGCCCCGGGATCTGTACGCGCTGGTGGACGCGACCGTGCCCGAGCTGGCGCGGCGCGGCCTGCTGCGCCCCGCCTACGAAACCCGCACGCTGCGCGGCCATTTGGGGCTCGCGGGCGGGCGGTGAACCCCGGAAGGGCGCCGCGTGGTGCGCAGGGCGGCGTCCGGTCCGCTGCGGGAGTGCGGCATCCGCTCCGCTGCGGGAGTCGGGAGTGCGGCATCCGCTCGGCCGTGGGAGTGCGGCGCCGGTGGCGTTGTCAGTGGGGCGCACTAGCATCGTTGTCGGATGGATGGCCGGGCCGATCCGGCACCGGTGGTGGAGCCGGGGAGGGGAGACTGCCGTGACCGTACTGACCAGTTGGGCACAGAGCGGACCGACGGCCGTGCTGCGCCGTACCGCCGACCCCGTGGAGATCGCGGCCGCGCTCGCGCCGCTGGGGGTGCGCTACGAGCAGTGGCCGGTGCGTACGCAGGTGCCCTTCGACGCGGACGGCGACACCGTGCTGGCCGCCTATCGCACGGACGTCGACAAGCTGGTGTCCGAGGAGGGCTTCGCGACGGTCGACGTGGTCGCGCTGCACCCCGAGGAGGGCGCGGAGTGGGAGCGCAAGGCCGCGGCGGCGCGCGAGAAGTTCCGCAGCGAGCACACCCACGACGACGATGACGAGGTGCGCTTCTTCGTCGCGGGCGCGGGGGTGTTCTATCTGCACATCGGAGCCGAGGTGCACGCCGTGCTGTGCGAGCGGGGCGATCTGCTGGGGGGGCCGCGCGCCACCGCCCACTGGTTCGACATGGGCGCCCGCCCCTCCTTCACCGCCATCCGCTTCTTCCACGAGGAGGACGGCTGGATAGGCACCTTCACCGGCAGCGACATCGCCGGCCGCTTCCCGGACTTCGACGCGCTGCGGGCCGCGTGAGCGCGCCGGGCGCGGGTGCGCCGCCTGTGGAGGTGGACGCGGTGGTGCTCGACATCGAGGGCACCGTCGGCGCCACCGGCTTCGTCGTGGACGTCCTGTACCCGTACTCCCGCGCACGCCTCGGCGCGCTGCTGGCCGAGCGGGCCCACGAACCGCGGGTGCGGCGCGCGATCGAGCAGGTGCGGGAGCTGACCGGGGAGCCGGAGGCGGACCTCGGCCGCGTCGAGAAGGCGCTGCACACCTGGCTGGCGGAGGACCGCAAGGCGACCCCGCTCAAAACGCTGCAGGGCATCGTGTGGGCCGAGGGCTTCGCGCGCGGCGAGCTGGTGTCGCACTTCTACCCGGACGTGCCGCCCGTGCTCGGCCGCTGGCGGGCCGCCGGGCTGCGGCTGTACGTCTACTCCTCGGGCTCGGTGGCCGCGCAGCGGGCGTGGTTCCGGCACAGCCCCGAGGGCGATCTGCTGCCCCTGCTCAGCGGCCTGTACGACACGGAGAACGCCGGGCCCAAGCAGGCGCCCGAGTCCTACCGCGCCATCGCGGCGGACATCGCAGCCGCGCCCGAGCGGATCGTTTTCCTCTCCGACCGGCGCTCGGAGCTGGACGCGGCGCGGGCGGCGGGCTGGCGGACGGTGGGGGTGCGCCGTCCCGGGGAGCCGTACTACGCGCAGGGGGTGGGCGATCATCCGCAGGCCGGGAGCTTCGACGCGATCCGCCTGGCGGGCGCCGAGGAGCCTTCGGCGGGCGCGGAGGACCAGGGAGCTTCGGCGGCGGGCCCGGGTGACCCGTCGGCGGACGCGGGGATGCCCGCAGCTGTCCGGCGGGAGGCGGGTGATGAGTGAGGTCGGCGGCGTGGAGCTGCGCGAGGCGGGGGCCGTGCTGGCCGCCGAGGCCGCCCGGTTCGCCTCCTTCGGCTGGATGCGCGGCACCTCCGGCAACCTCTCCCTGGTGCTCTCCCGCGACCCGCTGCGGCTGGCGGTGACCGCCAGCGGCCGGGACAAGGGCGAACTGACCGACCGCGACGTGGTGTTGGTGGACGGCGCGGGTCAGGCGGTGGCGGGCGGCAGGCCGTCCGCTGAGGCCGGGCTGCACGCCCGCGTGGCCCGGCTGACCGGCGCGGGCGCCGTGGTGCATGTGCACACGGTCGCGGCCGTGGCGATGGGGCTGCGCCGCCCCGGCGGGATCGTGCTGAGGGACCTGGAGATGCTCAAGGGCGTCGGGCACCCCGCCGAGGGCACGGAGATCACCCTGCCGGTCATCGGCAACAGCCAGGACATGGGGGTGCTCGGCGATCGCCTGGAGCAGGCCCGTGACCCGCGGATGCCGGCCGTGGTCGTCGCGGGACACGGGCTGTACGCATGGGGAGCGGACCCGCTCCAGGCCCGCCACCACACCGAAATAGTGCAGTGGCTGCTGGAGTTGGAGCTGGCCCGGGGCTGATCAGGGCAGCCGGGGGCCGGTCAGGCCAGGCGGTCCGCGGGCAGTTCGCCCGCGGACACCCGCAGCACGCCGCGCTCGGTGACCAGCGCGCTCACCAGGCTCCCCGGAGTGACGTCGAAGGCGGGGTTGTGGCCGCGGGAGACGGCGGGGGCGGTGCGCAGGCCTTGCCACTCCAGCACTTCCTGCCCGTCGCGCAGTTCGATGACGATGTCCCGGCCACTGGCGGTCCCCAGGTCCACGGTCGTGGTGGGCGCCGCGACCATGAACGGGATCCCGGCGTGCGCACAGGCCAGTGCGACGCCCAGGGTGCCGACCTTGTTGGCGGTGTCGCCGTTGGCCGCGATCCGGTCGGCGCCGACGATCGCCGCGTCCACCGCGCCGCCCAGGATCGTGCCCGGGGCCGCGCCGTCCGCCTGCACGTAGTGCTCGATGCCCTCCTGCGCCAGCTCCCAGGCGGTCAGCCGCGCCCCCTGGAGCAGGGGGCGGGTCTCGTCCGCGTACACCAGCTCCAGCCGCCCGCGGGCGTGCAGTTCGCGCACGACGCCGAGGGCGGTGCCCCAGCCCGCGGTGGCCAGGGCGCCGGCGTTGCAGTGGGTGAGGACGCGCAGCGGGCGGTCCGCGTCGCCCGCGCCGGTGGCCTTGACCGCGTCCAGGAGCCAGTCGGCGCCGTACGCGCCCATGGCGTGGTTGGCGGCGATGTCCTCGCGCTGGACGGCGTCGGCCTCGGCGAGCACCGCGGCCAGGCCCGCCTCGGCCTTGGGCAGCACCCGGTCCACGCACACGGCGAGGTTGACGGCGGTGGGCCGGGCGGTGCGGATCCGGGCCACCGCGTCGAGCAGCCGGGGCCGCTCCCAGCCCTCCCTCTCGGCCTGGATCATCGCGACGGCGACGCCGTAGGCGCCCGCCGCGCCGATGGCGGGGGCGCCGCGCACGACCAGCCGCCGGATGGCGTCGACCAGCGCGTCCACGTCCTGGATGCGCAGGGTGCGGGTGTGGTGCGGCAGGGCGGTCTGGTCGAGCAGTTCGAGGGCGCCCTCGCTCCAGGCGACGGCGCGCACCTCCGCTCCGGGCCGACGGGACGAGCCGGACCCGCCGGACCCGCCGGATGCGCTCAACGCGCCGGAAGTGCTGGACGTACCGGATGTGCTGGACGGGCCGCGGTCCGGGCTCATATCGGCGTGCTCCTTCTCATCGGGCGGAATTCCAGCCTCCATCTTCGACATCTTCGCCGGGCGACATCATCCGCATTCCGGTTCCGTTTCGGACAGTTGGTGTGCCGCGCGGGCCGCGCGCGGTGCGGGATGGGTTCGGCGCGGGCGTCCGGTCATAATGAGGCGCAGACATCCGATGTCTGTCTAGGGGCGAACGGGGAGGGCGGGCATGGCGGTCACCGACGAGGCCATCGAGAAGATCAAGGGGATGATCGTCTCCGGCGCGCTGCGGCCGGGTGACCGGCTGCCCAAGGAGAGCGAGCTGGCCGCCGAGCTGGGCCTGTCGCGCAACTCGCTGCGCGAGGCCGTACGGGCGCTCTCGCTCATCCGCATCCTGGATGTGCGCCAGGGCGACGGCACCTACGTCACCAGCCTGGACCCGCAACTGCTCCTGGAGGCCATGAGCTTCGTGGTGGACTTCCACCGCGACGACACGGTGCTGGAGTTCCTGGCCGTACGCCGCATCCTGGAGCCGGCCGCCACCGCGATGGCGGCCGGCCGGATCGGCACCGGTGAACTCGACGCTCTCCAGGCCCAGTTGGACGATCTGGGGCCGCAGCCCTCGGTCGAGGACCTGGTCGCCTGCGACCTGGAGTTCCACCGCACGATCGTGGCCGCCTCGGGCAATTCCGTCCTGTGCTCGCTGCTGGACGGGCTCTCGGGCCCCACCACACGGGCCCGGATCTGGCGGGGCCTGACCCAGAAGGACGCCGTCTCGCGCACCCTGACCGAGCACCGCGCGATCCTGGCCGCACTGCGCGACGGGGACGCGGAGGCCGCGCGGTCGTGGGCGACGGTGCACATCGCGAGCGTGGAGCAGTGGCTGCGCACCACGCTGTGACAACACCACCGCCCCGGCCCGGGCGGCGCCGCGCGCCCGTCAGGCGGCGAACCCGCCGTCCACGGCGATCGCCGCGCCGGTGATGTAGCGGCCGCCCTCCCCCACCAGGTGGGCCACGGTCGCCGCCACATCCTCGGGCCTGCCGTACGTCCCCAGCGCCGTCAGGCCCGCCTGCATCGCGGCACCCTCGCCGTCGGCCGGGTTCATCTCGGTGTCCGTCGGTCCGGGGTGCACCAGGTTGACCGTGATGCCGCGCGGGCCCAGCTCCTTGGCCAGGGCCTTGGTCAGACCCGAGAGCGCGGCCTTGCTCATGGCGTAGAGGCTGCCGCCGGGGAAGGCGACCCGCTCGGCCATGCAGCTGCCGATGCCGACGATGCGCCCGCCGTCGGACAGGTGCACGGCGGCGGCCTGCGCGGCCAGGTACGGCGCCCGGACGTTGACGTCCAGGACCCGGTCGATGTCCTCGATGCCGATGCCCTCGATCGGGCCGATCACGCCCACCCCCGCGTTGTTCACCAGGATGTCGAGCCTGCCGAACTCCGCGGCGGCCCCGGCCACGGCCTGGCGCACCGCCTCCGGGTCCGCGCTGTCGGCCCGCACGCCCCAGGCCCTGCGCCCCAACTCCTTGATACGGTCGGCCACTTCGGCGGCCCGGTCGGCGCGGCTGTGATAGGTGAAGGCCACATCCGCGCCCTCGGAGGCGAGCCGCAGGGCGATGGCCTCGCCGATGCCGCGGCTGCCGCCGGTCACCAGCGCCACCTTCCCGTCGAGCCGTCCGCTTCCGTCGAACTGGGCGGTCATGTCCGTCACCGTTCCTCTCGAGTTGCCTGCCGCCGCGTGTGTGGCGGCATGTCTCGATCGTCGTACGCGGCGCGCGGGCGGGCTGGCGGAAACCGGACGCCGCCATTCGCCCCGGAGGGGCGCCTGAACACCGTCCGGGCACCCTTGGTCCGGCGGCCGGTCTACTGCGGCCGGTCGGTGGCCGGTCGCGCAGTTCCCCGCGCCCCTTTAAGGGGCGCGTCCTATTAAGGGGCGCACCCCAGCCCGTATACCCGGGCCGCGTTCCCCCCGAAGACCATCGCCCTCTCCCCTGCGGACAGGTGTGCCGTGGCGCGCTCCGTGAGCGTCACGACCTCTGCGAAGTCGGCGGCCAGGGTGCACACCGGCCAGTCCGAGCCGAACAGGACGCGGTCCGGGCCGAAGGCGTCCAGGGCGTGGCGGGCGTACGGGAGGAGCCGGTCGGGGTGCCAGGTGTGGTGGCCGGCCTCGGTGACCAGACCGGAGAGCTTGCAGGTGACCTGGGGCAACGCCGCGAGGGCGGCCAGGCCGTCCGCCCAGGGCTGCCAACCGCCGTGCGCGATGGGCGGTTTGGCGGCGTGGTCCAGGACGAAGGAAAGCTCGGGGACGGCGCGGACGGCGTCCAGGGCGGCGGGGAGTTCGCGCGGGGTGATCAGCAGGTCGTAGGTGAGGCCGGCGGCGGCGAGGGTACGCAGGCCGCGCAGCACCTCGGGGCGGGTCAGCCAGCGCGGGTCGGGCTCGTCCTGCACCTGGTGGCGGATGCCCCGCAGCGGCCCGCCGCCCATCCTCGCCAGCACGCCGGGCAGCGCCGGGTCGGTCAGGTCGGCCCAGCCGACCACGGCGCCGAGGGCCGGGGAAACGGCGGCCAGGGCGAGGAGCTCGGCGGTCTCGGCATACGAGGAGGAGGACTGGACCAGGACCGTGGCGTCGATGCGGTGGGCCGCCAGGTGCGGAGCGAGGTCGTCCAGGGTGTAGGTGCGCCGGATCGGGTCCGCCCAGGGGCCGTCCATCCACGGCTGGTCGCGCCGGGCGAGGTCCCACAGGTGGTGGTGGGCGTCGATGCGCATCAGGGGCGGTCTCCCGGGGCGGTGACGGGCAGGGGCAGGTCGGCGTCGAGCAGCCCGCGCTCGACCAGGGCGTGCCAGAGGCCGTCGGGGATGTCGCGGGTGAACAGCTCGGCGTTCTGCGCGGCCTCCCCCGCGGTGGCGGCGCCGACCACGGCCGCGGCGACACAGGGGTGGGCGAAGGGGAACCGCAGGGCGGCGGCGCGCAGCGGCACCCCGAACTCCGCGCAGACCGAGGCCAGTCGGCGCGCCCGCGCCAGCATCTCGGGCGGTGCGGGCGCGTAGTCGTAACGAGCCCCCGGCGACGGGTCGGCCAGCAGACCGGAGTTGTACACGCCGCCGACCACGACCGAGGTGCCGCGCCGCTCGCACACCGGCAGCAGATCGTCGTACGCGGTGCGCTCCAGCAGCGTCCACCGCCCGGCGCACAGCACCACGTCCACCTCCAGTTCGGCGACGAAGCGGGCGAGCGCGCCGCTGTGGTTCATGCCGAAGCCGATGGCCCGTACGACGCCCTGGTCGCGCAGGTCGGCCAGGGCGGGGAAGGCGGTGGCGTACACCTCCCGCTCGCGCCCTTCGACGTCGTGCAGGTAGAGGATGTCCACGGCGTCCACGCCGAGCCGGGCCAGGGAGGATTCGAGGGTGGCGCGGATGCCGTCACGGGTGAGGTCCCACACGCGGGCGCACGGCGGGGTGTCGACGAAGCCCTGCCCGTCGGCTCGTTCGCCGGGCGCCAGCGGCCGCAGCCGTCGCCCCACCTTGGTGGAGAGGGTGTACGTGGCGCGGTCGCGGCCCGACAGCGCGCGCCCGAGGCGCTCCTCGGACAGGCCCAGGCCGTAGTGCGGGGCGGTGTCCAGGTAGGTGGCGCCGCCCTCCAGGGCCGTACGGACCACCTCCTGGGCGCTCTCCTCGGGCACGGCCCGGTAGAGGTTGCCCAGCGGCGCGCAGCCCAGCCCCAGCGGCGGCACCATGACCCCGCTGCGCCCCAACTCCCTTTTCCCGTACGGAATTCGACCCATGGCGCTCAGTCCTGTTTCTCGCCGCTGGTGAACCGCGAGATGGCCAGCGCGAGGATGATGATGGCGCCGTTGAGGAACTGGGTCCACAGCGGCGGCACCCCGCCGAGCGTCATCACGTTGATGACGAGCTGGAGGGTCAGTACGCCGGTGAGCGCGCCGAAGAGCGTGCCGCGCCCGCCCTTGAGGCTGATGCCGCCGATGACGGCGGCGGCGAAGACCTGGAAGATCCAGCCGTTGCCCTGGCTCGCGGAGACCGCGCCGTAGTGGCCCGTGTAGAGGATTCCGGCGAACGCGGCGAGCAGGCCGCCCACGCACAGCACGACCCAGGTGATCCGCTCCACCCGGATTCCGGCGGCGCGCGCCGCCTCCGGGTTGCCGCCGATCGCGTACAGCGCCCTGCCGTGGCGCAGATACCCCAGCGCGGCGCCGCCGGCCGCGAACAGGGCCAGGCAGATCCAGACCGCGGCGGGGACGCCCAGCCACTGGGCCTTGCCGAGGTAGGCGAAGGAGGCGGGGACGCCGCCGATGGACTGGCCCTGGGAGAGGCCGACCTGCAGGCCGCGCAGCGCCGTGAGCATGCCCAGGGTGGCGATGAAGCCGTTGACGCGCAGTGTGAGGACGAGGAAGCCGTTGACCGCGCCGACCGCCGCGCCCACGGCCAGGCACACCGGGACGGCGGTCCAGGCGGGGAGCGCGCCCAGGCCCTCGAAGCGGGCGCCGTGCGCGGGCATGACCAGCCACAGGGCGATCACCGGCGCCAGGCCGATGGTGGACTCCAGGGACAGGTCCATCCGTCCGCTGATGAGGATGAGCGCCTCGCCGAGCACCAGCAGGCCCAGTTCGGTGGACTGCTGGACGACGCCGATGAGGTTGTCCTGGGTGAGGAAGGCGGGCGAGACGATGAAGCCGACGACGCCCAGGGCGAGGATCACCGGCAGGAGGGAGAGGTCGCGCCAGCGCGCCAGGGAGGGCCGGGTGCGGCCGCCCGTCGCGGCGGGTGCGGCCTCGGCGGTCAGCGGTCCCGCGGTCCCGGTCATCGCCCCGTCCCTTCGGCGCCGTCTGCCACGCCCTCCATCGCGGCGACCAGTTCCGCGTCGCTCCAGTGCCTGCCGAACTCGGCGGTCACCTCCCCGTGGAAGACGGCCAGGACGCGGTCGCAGACCCTGAGGTCGTCCAGCTCGTCGGAGACGATCAGGGCGCCGCTGCCGCCCGCCGCGACCCGCGCCACCACGCCCAGCAGCGCCTCCTTGGACTTCACATCGACGCCGTTGGTGGGCCGCACGGCAACCAGTACGGCGGGGTCGCGGGCCAGCGCCCGGGCGATGACGACCTTCTGCTGGTTGCCGCCGGACAGCCCGCCGACGACCTGGCCGGGGCCCGTGGTCCGGATGTCGAGGTCCTCGATCATCCGCCGGGCGAACTGCCGGGTGCGCGAGGGCAGTACGGTCCCGAACGGCCCGAGCTGGTCGGCCACCGTCAAGGTGGCGTTCTCGGCGACGCTGCGGCCCAGGACGAGGCCCTGGCGGTGCCGGTCCTGCGGGACGTACCCGATGCCCGCCGCCACGGCGTGCGGCGCGCTGCCGGTGCGCACGGCCCGGCCGCGCACCTCGATCCGCCCCAACACCGGCGAGCGCAGCCCGGCCAGGGTCTCGCCGACGGCGGTGTTGCCGCTGGCCGTCGCGCCGGCCAGGCCCACCACCTCACCGGCCCGCACGGTCAGGTCCAGCGGTTCGAACTCGCCCGGCACACACAGCCCCCGGGTACGCAGCACCGGCTCCCCCACGGCGCGGTCGGCACCGGCCGCCGCGCGGCTCGGCGGCCCCTGCTCCCCCGTCATCGCCGCCACCAGCTCACCGCGGGGCAGCCCGGCGACGGGCGCGGTCAGCACCCGCCGGGCGTCGCGCAGCACGGTGACGGTGTCGCACAGCTCGTAGACCTCCTGCAGGTGGTGGGAGATGAACAGGAAGGCGACGCCCCTGCCGCGCAGCGCGTGGAGCTTGGCGAAGAGGCGGCCGATGCCCGGCGCGTCCAGGCGGGCGGTGGGCTCGTCCAGGACGATCAGGCGGGCACCGAAGGACAGCGCCCGCGCGATCTCGACGAACTGCCGCTCCTCCACGCCCAGTTCGCCGATGCGGGCGGCGGGGTCGGCGCGGACGCCGTACTCGGCCAGCAGCGCGCCCGCCCGCTCGCGCAGGGCGCGCCAGCGGATGGCGGGCCGGTCCTGGAAGCGCCCGAGGAAGAGGTTCTCGGCGACGGTCAGCTGCGGCACGGTCATCGACTTCTGGTAGACGCAGGCCACGGTGCGCCGCCAGGCCGCGGCATCGCCCCAGCCGGGCGCGGGCCTGCCGTCGAAGGCGATACGGCCGGCGTCCGGGCGCTCCATGCCGGTCAGGACGGACACCAGGGTGGACTTGCCCGCGCCGTTGCGGCCGACCAGGGCGTGCGCCTCGCCGGGCCGTACGGTCAGTGTGACGCCGTCCAGGGCGAGGGTGGGCCCGTAGCGCTTGGTGACGCCGACGGCGTGCGCGGCGGGCGGGGGGTCGCGGTGGTCCATGGCGGCTACTTCTTCTCCAGCTGGTTGGCCCACAGCCTCGGGTCGTCCACGTTCTCCTTGGTGACCAGGGGCGCGGGCAGCTGGTCCTCCAGCCCGCCCGGGATCTTGACGATGACCGAGCCGTGGTCGGTGGGGCCCGGCCGGAAGGTCTTCTTCTCGACCGCCGCCTTGGCGTAGAACAGCGCGTACTTGGCGTACAGGTCGGCGGGCTGGGACAGCGTCGCGTCGATCGTCCCGGCCCGGATCGCGGCGAGTTCGTCGGGGATGCCGTCGTTGGAGATGACGGTGATGTGGCCGGGCGATCCGGCGGGCCGCAGGCGCTTCTTCTGCTCCAGCAGGGCCAGGACGGGCTGGAGGAAGGCGCCGCCCGCCTGCAGGTAGAGGCCGTCGAGGTCCGGGTGCTGGGCGAGCAGGCTCTGCAGCTTGGCGGAGGCCACCTCGCCCTTCCAGTCGGTGGCCAGCTCGTGCACGGTGATGCCGGGGTACGTGCGCTTCATGCAGGCCGCGAACGCCTGCGAGCGGTCCCGGCCGTTGACGGAGCTGAGGTCTCCCTGGAGTTCGGCGACCCGCCCCCGGCCGCCGAGCCTGCGGCCGAGGAAGTCGCAGGACTTGGTCCCATAGGCGCGGTTGTCGGCCCGTACGACCATGTAGACGCGGCCTTCGTCGGGGCGGGTGTCCACGCTCACCACGGGGATCTTCTTCTCCTCCAGGCGCTGGAGCTCGGCGGTGATGGCGCCGGTGTCCTGGGGTGCGATGACGATGGCTTTCGCGCCCTGGCCGGTCAGCGCCTGGACGTTGGCGACGACCTTGGCGATGTCGTTCTGGGAGTTGGACATCGGCAGCGCCCTGGCCTCGCCGCGCTCCAGGGCCCGCTCCAGGTACTGCTGGTAGGAGTTCCAGAAGTCGGTGTCGGTACGCGGCATGTCGATGCCGATCCTGCCCTGGGCCTGGCTGCCGCGGTTGCAGCCGGCCAGCGCTGCGGCGGCGAGCAGGACCGCGCAGGCCGCGGCGGCACTCGTACGCAGGGGCATGGCGGGCGTCTCCCTTCCGGGTCGAAGCCGGAGTCTCGGTCCCTCAGGTGGCACGGCGCGGGCGCAGGCCCTGCATGCCGCCGTCGACGGCGAGCGCGGTTCCGGTGGTGCCGGCGGCGGCCGGGGAGGCCAAGTGGCAGATGGCCGCGGCCACTTCCTCGGGCCGGATCAGGCGGCCGATGGGCTGTCGGGCGCTGAGGGCGGCCCGTTCGGCGGCCGGGTCGGGCGCCTGCTCCAGGAGGCGGCCGACCCAGGGGGTGTCCACGGTGGCGGGGTTGACGCAGTTGACGCGGATGCCCTCGCCCACGTGGTCGGCGGCCATCGCCAGAGTGAGCGCGAGTACGGCGCCCTTGCTGGCGCTGTACAGGGCGCGCCGGGGCAGGCCCGCGGTGGCGGCGATGGAGCAGGTGTAGGTGATGGAGACGGCGCCGGGGCGCTCGGCGGCGGCGCGGCGCAGGTGCGGCAGCGCGGCGCGGGCGCAGCGGGCGGGGCCGAGCACATTGACCTCCAGCACCCGCCGCCACTCCGCGTCGTCGTTGTCCTCGACGGTGCCGATCGCGCCGATGCCCGCGTTGCCGACCAGGGTGTGCAGGGCGCCCAGCTCCCGTACGGCCACGGCGACGGCCTCGCGCACCGCCTGCTCGCTGGTGACGTCGGCCTTGACGGGGAGGGTGCCGGCGGGGGCGCCCGCCGGGTCGCGGTCCAGGACGGCGACGCGTGCGCCGCGGGCGTGCAGCAGGGCGGCGGTGGCCGCGCCGATGCCGGAGGCGCCGCCGGTGACCAGCGCGGCCATGCCCTCGAAGTCGCGTGCGGGGTTCATCCGTTGACCTCCTGGTGACGCGGGCCGGCGGCCCGCCATACCGGTCCGTCGGGGAAGCGGTGGGCGGCGATGGAGTCGGGTTTCATCCGGGCGGAGAAGCCCGGCGCGGCCGGGGCGCGGTAGCGGCCGCGGGTGACGACGGCCGGGTCGGTGAAGTGCTCGTGGAGGTGGTCGACGTACTCGATCACCCTGTCCCGCCGGGTCCCGGACACCGCGACGTAGTCGAACATCGCCAGGTGCTGGACCAGTTCGCACAGCCCCACCCCGCCCGCGTGCGGGCACACCGGCACCCCGAACTTGGCGGCGAGCAGCAGGATCGCGAGGTTCTCGTTGACGCCCGCGACCCGGCAGGCGTCGATCTGTACGTAGTCCACCGCGCCGACCTGGAGCAGCTGCTTGAACACCACGCGGTTGGCGGCGTGTTCGCCGGTGGCGACCGGGACGGGCTGGCCGCTGCGGACGGCCGCGTGACCCAGGATGTCGTCCGGGCTGGTGGGTTCCTCGATCCAGTGGGGGGCGTACGGGGCCAGGTCGCGCAGCCGGCGCAGCGCTTCGGGCACGTCCCAGTGCTGGTTGGCGTCCACGGCGATGCGTACGCCGGGCCCCACCGCGTCCCGGGCCAGCCGCAGCCGCCGCAGGTCGTCCGCGGCGTCCGCGCCCACCTTGAGCTTGATCAGGTCGAAGCCGTCGGCCACCGCCTGCCGCGCGAGGGCGACGAGTTTGTGGTCGCAGTAGCCGAGCCAGCCGGGGGAGGTGGTGTAGGCGGGGTAGCCCTCGGCGCGCAGGCGCTCGGCGCGCTCGGCGCGTCCGGGGCGGGCGGCGCGCAGGATGTCCAGCGCCTCCTGGGGGGTGAGCGCGTCGGTCAGATAGCGGAAGTCGACCAGCGAGACGAGCTCTTCGGGGCTCATCGCGGCCAGGAACTCCCATACGGGCAGGCCCGCGCCGCGTGCGGCCAGGTCCCAGGCGGCGTTGACGACGGCGCCCGCGGCCATGTGCGGCACGCCCTTGTCGGGGCCCAGCCAGCGCAGCTGGGAGTCGTGGGTGAGGTCGTGGTGCACGGCGGCGAGGTCGGCGGCGGTGGCGGGGGCCGCCCTGCCGACGACGTACGGGGCCAGGGCGCGGATCGCCGCGGCCATCACCTCGTTGCCGCGGCCGATGGTGAAGCAGAAGCCGTGTCCCTGGCGGCCCGAGGCGGTGTGCAGCACGACGTAGGCGGCGGAGTAGTCGGGGTCGGGGTTCATGGCGTCCGAGCCGTCCAGCTGCCGCGAGGTGGGGAAGCGGACGTCGTGCACCTCCAGTTCGGTGATCGGCCCGGCGGCGGTCCCGGACACGGCCATGCGCACCCCCATGGGCTCGGCGACGACTGCCCGCCCGCACACAGCGGCAGAACATCGGACCTTTCCCGGTCATCCGATGTATAGCGCTGCCCGATCGGCAACGTCCAGGGTTCGTACGGAAGTTGATCGGGATCCTCCGGCGGACCGGCCGAAACAGATCGGATGAATGGGCAGTCCCTCGTGCAAGGGGGCTGCGGTGGGGAGGCCCGGACGCCGTAGTCTTGGGGGCGCACGCAATGGGAACTGCAACCGGCGGCCGCACGCCGCGGCCGGCCCGGTCGGAAGGAGGCGCTGGGTGATCGAGCTCGAGGGGGTTCCCGAGCTGATCGACCCGGTCATGGTGGCCGCGTTCGAGGGCTGGAACGACGCCGGCGACGCCGCTTCCGCCGCGGTCGCGCACCTGGACCGGGAGTGGAAGGGCGAGGTCTTCGCCGCGCTGGACGCGGAGGACTACTACGACTTCCAGGTCAACCGCCCGACCGTCTTCCTCGACGGCGGCGTACGCAAGATCACATGGCCGACGACGCGGCTCTCGGTGGTCCGTATCGCCGACGCCAACGGCCAGGGCAAGCCGCGCGACCTGGTCCTGGTCCGCGGCATCGAGCCCAGCATGCGCTGGCGCTCGTTCTGCAACGAGATCCTGGGATTCGCCCACGAGCTGGGCGTGGAGATGGTGGTGGTGCTGGGCGCGCTGCTCGGCGACACCCCGCACACCCGGCCGGTCCCCGTCAGCGGTGTCACCTCCGACCCCGATCTGGCGCGCACCATGGACCTGGAGGAGACCCGCTACGAAGGCCCCACCGGCATCGTCGGCATCCTCCAGGAGGCGTGCACCCACGCGGGCGTGCCCGCGGTCAGCCTGTGGGCGGCCGTGCCGCACTACGTCTCCCAGCCGCCCAACCCCAAGGCGACGCTCGCCCTCCTCAACCGCCTGGAGGACCTGCTGGACCTGCGCATCCCGCTCGGTGAGCTGAGCGAGGACGCCCGCGCCTGGCAGCTGGGCGTGGACCAGCTCGCGGCCGAGGACAGCGAGGTCGCCGAGTACGTCCAGTCGCTGGAGGAGGCGCGGGACACCGCCGAGCTGCCCGAGGCCTCCGGCGAGGCCATCGCCCGCGAGTTCGAGCGCTATCTGCGGCGCCGCGACCCGCAGGGGCCTGGCGTGGCGACCGAGGGCGGGGTGGCCGACGGCCGCGACGGCTCGTATCTGCGCGACACGAGCAGCGGCCGCACCCGGCCGCCCAAGCCCGCCCCCAGGGACCCGGCCGAGCCGCGCGAGGCCCAGCCGCGCAAGGAGCCCGAGGAGACCAGGGACCCCAAGGACGCCTCGGCGGCCGGGGAGCAGGACGCGGCCGAGGGCCCGGCGCAGAAGCCGGCGCAGGACCCGGACGAGTCCGAGGAGTGAGGCCGCGGGGCGGGCCCGCCCAAACGGCCCGCCTCGCGCCCCCTGCCGCTGCCGCTACCGCCGCGGGCGGAATTCCTCCACCGCCACCACCGTGTACGGCGTCGTGGGCGTCGGCTCCGTGGAGAAGCGCGCGTTGGGCAGATAGAGCCGGCCCCCGGCCGGGGCCACCGTCGTGGGGATGTCGAAGCGCGGGTCGGTGATGCGGCCCACGGTCCTGGTGCGGGTGAGGCCCTTGTTCACCTTCAGCACGTCCACGGTGTTCTGCCGCTGCTGCACCACGTAGACGTAACCGCCCCGGCTCAGCAGCCCGTCCCCGTTGACCAGCGGCGGGCCCTGGTGGATCAGTCTGCGGCTGTGCCCGGTGCGCCGGTCGACCCAATACAGCGCGCCCACCGCGGCGTTGACCACGAGCAGGTTGCCGTCGGGCGCGTGGGTGATGCCGTTGGCGGTGAAGTCCGCGCCCTGCACCCACTCCCCCGTCAGCGGCAGGGTGACCACCGCGCCGGGCGGCGGCAGTTCCCCGTGGCTCCCGTAGGGCCAGAGGTAGAGCTGGGGCTTGAAGGAGTCGGTGAAGAAGTTGCCGTACCCCGTGCCGACCACGTCGTTGACGAAGGTGCCGGGGCCGCCGACGGTGCACACCCCCAGCAGCCCGCCGCTGGTGGAGACCACCCGCAGCTCACGGCTGCTGCCGCCCGCGATGAACAGCCGGTTCTGCCAGTCGATCTTGAGCCCGACGGCCGGCGCGCCGGTCCCGGCGAAGACCTCGTCGCCCTGGCCGGTGTCCGGCGCGATCCGGTGGATCGCGCCGTTGGCCAGCGACCCGAAGTAGAGGTGCTCGAAGCGGCCGACCGCGATGCCCTCGGGCCGGAAGCCGTCGGGGAGCCGCAGCGTGGTGGGCCAGGGTTCCCCCGCGCCCGTACGGCCCTGGGCGCGGGCCGCCGTTCCCGTCGGCCCCAGCGCCAGCCCAGCTCCCAGGGCGGCCCCGGCGGCCAGCACTCCCCTGCGGGACACCCTGTGCGGCGTGGCTTCCGGGTCCCGGTGCGCTCTTCGCTGCGGCACGAAGCGTTGCATGGCGTACGTCCTTCCGGCGAGAGGTGCTCGGCACCTCACCTCAGCACAGCCCCACCGCCCCCGCAGCCCCCAACGGCCGCTCTCCACAAACGAATCGGGGCGCTCCCCCGGTGTGGAGGGAGCGCCCCGTGCGGAGCTTCGTACGCTCAGGCCGTCACAGCGCCACGCCCATCAGGGCGTCCACCGCGCGCGAGACCAGGCCGGGCGCGCCCTCGTCCGTACCGCCCTCGGCCTGCTGCCGCTCGGCCCAGCGGTCCACCGCGGCGAGCGCGGCGGGCGAGTCGAGGTCGTCGGCGAGCGCCTCGCGTACCTCGGCCAGCAGCGCGTCGGCGGACGGGCCGTCGGGGCGGGAGACGGCGGCGCGCCAGCGGGCGAGGCGCTCCTCGGCCTCCTGGAGCACCGCGTCGGTCCACTCCCAGTCCGCGCGGTAGTGGTGGGCCAGCAGCGCGAGGCGGATCGCCGCGGGGTCCGTGCCGTCCCGGCGCACCGTGGAGACGAAGACCAGGTTGCCCTTGGACTTGGACATCTTCTCGCCGTTGAGGGCGACCATCCCGGCGTGCACATACGCCTTGGCGTACGGGTGCTCGCCGGTCAGCGCCTGGGCGTGCGAGGCGCCCATCTCGTGGTGCGGGAAGGCCAGGTCGGAGCCGCCGCCCTGGACGTCGAAGCCCATGCCCAGGTGCTCCAGGGCGATGGCCACGCACTCGATGTGCCAGCCGGGGCGGCCGCGGCCGAGCGAGGCGCCGTCCCAGCTGGGCTCGCCCTCGCGCGCCGCCGTCCACAGCATCGGGTCCAGGGGGTTCTTCTTGCCGGGGCGCTCCGGGTCGCCGCCGCGCTCGGCGGACAGCAGCCGCATCGCCTCGGCGTCCAGGTGGGAGACCTCGCCGAAGTGCGGGTCGGACTCGACGGAGAAGTAGACGTCGCCGTCCAGCTCGTACGCGGCGCCGGCGTCCCGCAGCCGCTCGACCAGGGGAACGATCGCCGGTATGGCCTCCACGGCGCCGATGTACTGGCGCGGCGGGAGCATCCGCAGGGCGGTCATGTCCTCGCGGAAGAGCGCCGTCTCGCGCTCGGCCAGCTCGGTCCAGTCCACGCCCGTCTCGGCGGCCCGCACCAGGAGCGGGTCGTCCACGTCGGTGACGTTCTGCACGTAGTGCACCTGGCGCTTCGTGTCGAGCCACACGCGCTGGACGAGGTCGAACGCGTTGTAGGTCGCCGCGTGCCCCATGTGGGTGGCGTCGTACGGCGTGATGCCGCAGACGTAGATACGGGCGACGGGACCGGGGGCGAGGGTCACCCGTCCGCCGGTCGCGGTGTCGTGGATCCTCAGGTCGCGGCCCTGGCCGGGCAGGGCGGGGACCTCAGAAGCGGGCCATGCATGCATGCCATGAGCGTAACCGGATGCATGTTCCGTATACGAACCGGACCAGGGGTCTTGGCCGAAATCATGGTCTTGCGTGATCGGTTCGTCCGTGCAGGAGAAACGCTTCTGCACTGTCCGTACCCATATGGCACGGACAGCGCGGCCCCTCGGGCGGGCACGGTCAGACGGGCGGCCAGGGGATCGGCGGCCACTGCCCGCCGGGCTCCGGGTGCAGCCCGGTGCGCAGCAGCGCCGCCACCCGCTCGCGCAGCGCCCCGGTCTCCGCTTCGGTGATCAGGTCCGCCAGAGTGGTGGCGAGCGGCGCCCCGTCGGCCAGCTGGCCGGCGAGTTCCTTCAGGACGGTCAGCGCCTCCTCGGGCAGCGGCTCGCCCGCCCAGCCCCACAGCAGGGTGCGCAGCTTGTCCTCGGAGTTGAAGGTCACACCGTGGTCGATGGCGTAGACGCGCCCGTCGGCGGCGGGCAGCAGATGGCCGCCCTTGCGGTCACCGTTGTTGATCACCGCGTCCAGTACGGCCAGACGGCGCAGCCGCTCGTCGTCGGCGTGCACCAGCAGCGCGGTACGCCCCTCGCCGACCTCCGCGCGCCCCACCGCCTTCCAGCCGGGGCCCGCCTCCTCGGCGTCCACCAGCGCCAGCAGCCCCTCCCCGTCCGCCTCGGGCACCGCCTCGATCCACTCCTGGACCATGCCCTGCCCGTAGGGGCCCTCGCGCAGCACGGTGGTGGGGATCAGGTCCCAGCCGGTGGCCCGGGAGACCTCGTAGGCGGCGACCTCGCGCTGGGCGAGGGTGCCGTCGGGGAAGTCCCACAGCGGGCGCTCGCCGGCCACCGGCTTGTAGACGCAGGCGGCACTGCGCCCCTGGTGGGAGACCGTGCAGTAGAGCACGGCGTTGGAGGCCTCACGGACCTGTCCGCGCACCGTCAGCTCGCCGTGTGCCAGCAGGTCGGCCGCCGCTCCCGGCAGCGCCACAGCGGCCCCCTCGGGGGCCGTCAGGCGTCGCGTCGGTATCCGTTCTGGCGCGGACATACGTGTCCCTCCGGGTCGAGCGGCAAGCTGCACAGCGGGCACGGCGGGCGCCCGGCGTTGACGATTTCCAGGGCCCGCTTGGCGAACGCGCGGGCCATCGTGCCGGTGAGGCGGACCCGCAGCATGGGCGGGCCGTTCTCGTCGTCCTGGAGCAGCCGCTCCTCGGCGGCGGCGAGGTCCTCGTCGGTGTCGGCCTCCAGCTCGACCAGCGCCTGCGCCTCGACGATCATGCGCTGCTCGTCGCCGTCCCAGGCCAGGGCCATGGTGCCGACCCGGAACTCCTCCTCCACCGGGGTCTCCAAAGGAGCGGTGTCGGCCATTTCGGTGGGGGCGACGGCCGGGACGGGCGCGTTGCCGCCGCTGCGCCGCACCACCTCGTCCAGCAGCTCGTCGATACGCTCGGCCAGCGCCGCGACCTGGGTCTTCTCCAGCGCGACACTGGTGGTGCGCCCTGCGGCGGTGGCCTGGAGGAAGAAGCTACGGCGGCCAGGCAATCCGACCGTCCCGGCCACGAAGCGGTCCGGCGCGTCGTAGAAGAACACCTGACGGGACAACGTCCTGCTCCGTTTGCTCGACTGCGGGGTCTGTGTGATCACCGCGATCCTGCGGGCGGATCACGGCCGGCATGGTGGGCGGCGCCGTCGCACCACCCTACTGCGCCCGCTGATCACGGTCCTCCCGCGCCACCTCCGACGGCCGCGTCCCGGTCGTCGGCGGCGCTGCTGCCGTCCTCCCGGGGCGCCAGGCTCCCGAAGTCGCCGGTGTCGCCGAGCCGTACGAGGTAGGGGCGCAGACGGGTGTAGCGGATGACGGTCACCGAGCAGGGCTCGACGGAGATCCGCTGGAAGAGGTCCAGATGCAGGCCGAGGGCGTCGGCGACAAGGGACTTGATGATGTCGCCGTGCGAGCACATGACGTACACCGCCTCGGGCCCGTACTGCTCCTGGATACGGGCGTTCCAGTCGCGTACCGCCGCTGCCGCGCGGTCCTGCATGCCGCGCATCGACTCCCCGCCGGGGAAGGCCGCCGCCGAGGGGTGCTGCTGGACGACCTCCATCAGCGGATGGTCGCCCAGCTCGGCGAGCTTGCGCCCCGTCCAGTCGCCGTAGTCGCACTCCCCGATGCGCTCCTCGGTGTGCAGCGGCAATTCCGGGCGAGCGTCCAGCAGCGGGCGCAGCGTCTCCTGGCAGCGCTGCAAAGGGCTGGAGACCGCGGCGGCCAGCGGCAGCCCGGCCAGCCGGGCGGGCAGCTCGGCGGCTTGGGCGGCGCCCCGCTCGTCGAGGGCTACGCCGGGTGAGCGCCCGGCGAGGACACCGGAGTTGTTGGCGGTGGAGCGGCCGTGCCGCAGCAGGATCAGCGTGGGCATGGCAGCCACCCTACGTTCCCCCTGCACATCCCGGGCGGGAGGCCTGGGACGGGGTGACAATGGCCCATGTGATCGTGGACTGCGCCATCTACTGCCAGGGGCGCCGCACCGGCGGGCCGAGCGACCTGTCGGACGCCTTGGAAGCGGCGCGCGCCGAGGGCCACTCCTTCCTGTGGCTGGGCATGTACGAGCCCACCCAGGAGGAGTTCGACCGGGTCAGCAGCGAGTTCGGGCTGCACCCGCTGGCCGTGGAGGACGCCCTCAACGCCCACCAGCGGCCCAAGCTGGAGGTCTATGACGACTCGCTGTTCATGGTGCTCAAGCCGGTCATCTACGACGAGCGGGCGGACACCGTCAGTACCGGCGAGCTGATGCTGTTCCTGGGCGACTCCTTCGTGGTGACGGTCCGCCACGGCGAGGGCAACCCGCTGCGCGCCGTACGCAAGCGCCTGGAGGAGGACCCCAAGGTGCTGGGACACGGGCCGACCGCGGTGCTGTACGCGGTCAGCGACGCCGTGGTGGACCACTACATCGAGGTGGCGGCCGAACTCCAGGGGGATCTGGAGGAGTTGGAGGCCGAGGTGTTCTCGCCGGTGCGCAAGGACACCAAGAACACCGCGGCGCAGATCTACGCCTTCAAGCGCGAGGTGCTCGAATTCCGGCGCGCCACCGTCCCGTTGACCGATCCGATCACCCGGCTGCAGACCTCCCAAGTGCCCTTCGTGGACGAGGGCTCGCGCCCGTTCTTCCGGGACGTGGGCGACCACCTCACCCGCGCGAACGAGTCCGTGGAGGGCCTGGACCGGCTGCTCTCGGACGTCCTGTCGGCGCATCTGGCGCAGGTGGGGGTGCGGCAGAACGACGACATGCGCAAGATCTCGGGGTGGGCGGCACTGGCCGCGGTGCCCACCATGGTCGCCGGGATCTACGGCATGAACTTCGAGCACATGCCGGAGCTGCGCTGGACCTTCGGCTACCCGGGGGTGCTGCTGCTCATGGTGGCGATCGAGGTGGGTCTGTACCGCATGTTCAAGCGCCGCGGCTGGCTGTGAGCGGCCACCCGCGAGGCCCACGACGGCCGGGTGCCACGGGGTGCCGCACGGGCCGCGGCCAGGGCCTGTCGTCGCCGGGCAGGCGGGACTTTGACGACAGGCCCTAGGCGAACTCGGGGGCGGAGGTGGCGGGTCCGCCCAGTGCGTCGCGCCGCTCGGGCATCGTCAGGCTCACCATCCGGCGCCAGCCGCCGAGCCGCTCATAGGCGTACACGCCGTGGATGCCCGCCTTCAGGGCGAGGGACTTGGCGCGCGGCCAGCCCAGGATGCGCCCCATGTGACTCATCACCGCAAGGCTCACGTCCCGGTAGATCCTGATCTCCGCGAGCGCGCACTCGCGCAGCGTGCGCTGGATCTGGCTGCCGTGTCCGGCGTGGGCCAGGCGCAGCAACTCCTCGTGGCAGTACGCGAGATGGTTGTCCTCGTCGTTGGAGATCATCCGGATCGCCTTGCCCACCTCGGGGTGGTCCCCGAAGTACTTCTTGAGCATCACCATCTGGTCGGCGGCCCGCTGCTCGGTGACCCGGCTGTGCGCGAGATAGGTGACGATGTCGCGCTCGGTGAGCCGCTCCTCGCGGCGCAGCTTGTCGTGGGCCAGGCCGATGCCCTGCCGCTCCAGCAGCATGGTGTAGTCGGTGGCGGCGGGCACCTCGGCGGGCTGAAGGCCCCGTTTGCGCAGCAGGGCGTTGAAGATCCGGCCGTGCTTGTCCTCGTCCGCTCCGTGGCGGGCCACCTTGGGGGCGAGGGCGCGCTGGGAGTCGGGGATCAGCGCGGCGATACGCCCGTTCTCCCAGCCGCCCTGCGACTCACCGCTGGCGGCGATGGAGCAGAACAGCCGGTACGACTCGTCGTTGTCCACGATCTCCTGGAAGAGACTCTTGGCAGAGAGCATCGGTGCCACCTCCGAACGACTACATCCGCAAAGGAAAAGTAAAGTGCGAGGTGGTGTTCAGTGGCAACAGCTGGGTCGGCCAACTCGCCCGTTCGAAGGACATCAGGGCCTTTTCCCTGCGGATTCCCGGCCGTAACCCCCGGGGCCTCCGGGGCGTTGTGATGAGTGACGGCCGTGGCGGGGAAGACCCCCCGAGCCCCCACCACGGCCGCAGGTCTTCCGCCTCCGCCCCCGCGCGTTACGCCAGCCCGGCCCGCTCCAGGGCCTCGACGCCCGCCCGCAGCGAAGCCAGCCGGTCCCCCACCGCGAAGCCCGCGGGGGCGAGGTTCAGCGTCGTCACCCCGGCCTCCGCATAGGCGCGCATCCGGTCGGCGATGCGGTCCACGGAACCGAGCAGCGTGGTGGAGTCGATCAGCTGGTGCGGGACGGCCGCCGCCGCGCCCTCCTTGTCGCCGGCGAGGTACTTGTCCTGGATCTCGGCGGCCTCCTTCTCGTACCCCATGCGCTGCGCGAGCTGGTTGTAGAAGTTCTGCTTGCGGCTGCCCATGCCGCCGACGTACAGCGCGGTGTACGGGCGGAACATGTCGGCCAGCGCGCTGACGTCCTTGTCGCCGCCCTTGGGGCCCACGGCCAGCGGCAGCGTCGGGCAGACGTCGAAGCCCTCCATGGTCATGCCCGCCTTCTCGCGGCCGGCCCGGATCGGGGCGAGCGCGGTGGCCTCCAGGTGCTCGGCCGCGGGGAAGATCAGCAGCGCGCCGTCGGCGATCTCTCCGGTCTGCTCCAGGTTCTTGGGGCCGATGGCGGCGACGTAGAGCGGGATGTGCTCGCGCTGCGGGTGCACGGTCAGCTTGATCGGCTTGCCGGGGCCGTCGGGCAGCGGCAGCGTCCAGTGCTGCCCCTGGTGCGTCAGCCGCTCGCGCGACATCGCCTTGCGCACGATCTCCACGTACTCGCGCGTACGGGCCAGCGGCTTGTCGAACTTCACGCCGTACCAGCCCTCGGAGACCTGCGGCCCCGACACGCCGAGGCCGAGCCGGAAGCGGCCGCCGGAGAGCGAGTCGAGGGTGGCCGCGGTCATCGCGGTCATCGCGGGCGTGCGGGCCGGGATCTGGAAGATGCCCGAGCCGACGTCGATCCGCTCGGTGTGGGCGGCGACCCAGGAGAGCACGGTGGCGGCGTCGGAGCCGTACGCCTCGGCCGCCCAGCACACCGAGTAGCCCAGCCGGTCCGCCTCCTGGGCCACGGCGAGGTTGTCCGCGTCCATGCCGGCGCCCCAGTAGCCGAGGTTGATCCCGAGCTTCATGCCACTCCCCTTACTACCGATCAGTAACGTCGTTGTTGCCGGGACTCTAGCGCGGGTGCCCGGCGGACGTCACCGGTGGGTTGTCCACAGGTCCCCTGAAGCGGGCGGCAGGCCAGTAATCTCAAGGCCCATGGAGCAAAGGCACCTCGGCCGTACCGGCCTGCGCGTGTCCCGCGTCGGCCTGGGCACCCTGACCTGGGCCAGGGACACCGACGAGCGGGACGCCGCCGACCAGCTCAAGGCGTTCTGGGAAGCGGGCGGCACGCTCGTGGACACCGCGGACGTCTACGCGGACGGCGGCGCCGAGTACCTCCTGGGCCGGCTGCTGGAGGGGCTGGTCCCCCGCCAGGACCTCGTCATCGCGACCAAGGCCGGCACGGTCCCCGAGGCGGACCGCCGCTTCGACGGCTCCCGGCGCCATCTGCTGGCCGCGCTGGACGCCTCCCTGGAGCGGCTGGCCACCGACTACGTCGACCTGTGGCAGGTCCACGCCTTCGATCCGTACACCCCGCTCGAAGAAACGCTCCAGGCCCTGGACATCGCCGTCTCCAGCGGCCGCGCCCGCTACGTCGGCGTCTGCAACTTCTCCGGCTGGCAGCTGGCCAAGGCCGCCGCCTGGCAGCTCGCCGCCCCCACGGCGCGCACCCCGCTCGCCGGTACGCAGATGGAGTACTCCCTCCTCCAGCGCGGCGTCGAGCGCGAGGTCCAGCCCGCCGCCCTGGACCTGGGCGTCGGCCTGCTCCCCTCCTCGCCCCTGGGCCGCGGCGTGCTCACCGGCAAGTACCGCCACGGCATCCCGGCCGACTCCCGGGGCGCCTCCGAGCACCTGGCCCCTTTCGTGGCTCCCTACCTCGACGACGCGGCCCGCCGCATCGTCGACGCGGTCGCCACCGCCGCCGACGGCCTCGCCGTCACCACCCTCCAGGTCGCGCTCGCCTGGGTCCGCGACCGCCCCGCGGTGTCCTCCGCGATCGTCGGCGCGCGCACCGCGCCGCAGCTCAGAGCCGCATTGTCAGTGGAGGCCCTTAGTCTTCCTGACGAGATCCGCCGGGCGCTGGACGATGTCTCAGCCCCGGTGCACCGCTATCCCGATCACGACTGGAGCACGCTGTGAGTACCGACCGCCTCCCCCACGAGGCCGCGCCCACCGAAAAGGCCGCGCCCGGCACTACACCCGCCCAGTCCCCCGACCCGGCCAACACCCCCACCCCTTCAACCCCCCAGGCCGACGCCTCTGACGCGCCCGACTCCACCACGACGGCCGACGACAGCCCAGCAAGCACCGCCCCCACCGACACCGACGCGCCGGACGCCCGGGCCACCGCCTCGGACGCGCCCGACTCTGTCACAACGACTGACGACAGCACGGCAAATGCCGAGACCACCGACGCCGACGCGCCGGACGCCCGGGCCACCGCCTCGGACACGCCCGGGTCCACCGCGGCAGCTGACGGCAGTCCGGCGAGCGCCGAGGCCGTGGACACCGGCACACCGGAAGGCGGGGCGGAACCCGACATCGATGGGCCGGACACCGAGGCTTCCGGCGCTGCGGCCACGGCCTCGGCCGACTCGGTCGAGGCCGTCGATGGGCCGGACGGCTCCGGTGACGTGGCAGACGGGTCGGACCCCGCAGGTACGGATCAGGCCGCGGGCGGCAGTCCGGACAGCCCAGCCGCCGAAGCGGATGCCCCCGGCTCCGCCGCAACGACCGACGACGGCCAGGCGAGCGCCCCGACCGCCGACGCCGGAGAACCCGAGCACGGAGCGGACACCGGAGCGCCCGGCACGGCCGCACCGCGGTCCGGCGCCGCCGCCGCTGACCCGGCCGAGGTAGCTGAGGCAGTCGACGAGGCGGGTACCGCAGGTGCGGGTCAGGGCGCGGGGGATGGTTCGGGCGTTGGGGCTGATGTGCCCGGGACTGTTGCGGCAGTTGAGGGTGCCGGGGGCGTCGGCGGGGCCGAGGGGGAGCGGGGCGGCGGTGCTGTGGATGCCGAGGGCGCAGGTGGTGTGGCCGGGCCCAGGTCGGGTGAGGGCGGTGTCGCAGCCAGTGGGGCAGGGGGTTCTGGCGCTGCGGAGCGGGCCGTCGGTGGTGCCGCGGGCGGGGGATCGCAGGGGCGGGAGGAGCCTGCGGTGAGTGCGTCTGCGCTGTTGGCTGCCGTGCGAGCCGTGGAGAGCGGGGAGCGGTCGGCGGACTCGTTCTTCAACAGCCGCTCCCGGCGCGGGGCTTCGGCGCCCGCGGCGCCCGCTTCGGGCTCGAAGGGCGCCGCGGCGGCGCCCGCTGTCCCGGCGGCCGCGCCGCCCGTGCAGGCCGCGCGGCCCGCGTACGACGGAGCGCCTGCGGGTATCGGGCGGCAGTCCGCGAACGGGGACGGCGGCGGGCACGCGCGTACGGCGCCGAGCGCGGGCGGAGGCGAGGTCCAGCACGGGACGCCGCATCCGGCCGTGTCAGGGCCGGTCGCCGCCGGACTCGACGGGGTGCGGCAGACGCTGGCCGCCGGCGGCGCGCCCGAGGCGCTGGCCGAGAAGGCCGCCGAGGCGCTCGGCGAGCGGGCGGCCGAGGCGCTGCGCGAAGACCCGTGGCAGCTGCTCGCGGTGCCCGGCGTACGCCCCGAGCAGGCCGACGGGTTCGCCCGCGCCCTGCTCGGGTCCGCCTGCGGGCCCGGCGACGAGCGGCGTGCCCAGGCCCTGGTCGTCTGGCTGTTGGAGCAGGCCGCGCTGGCCGGGCACTCCGCGCTGGAGGCCCCCGCGCTGCGCGCCGCGCTGGCCCAGCGGTCCGTACCGGACCCGGACGAGGCCCTGCTGTCGGCGATCGCCGACGGTGCGGTGCTGGTCTTCCAGGACGCGATCGAGACGCCCGGGGCGGCCCGCCCGGCGGCCGATGACGAGGACGAGGAGCAGCCGGTACGCGTACTCCTCGGGCTGGACCGCTTCGCCATGGCGGAGGAGAGCGTCGCCGACGGGCTGGCGCGGCTGCTCAACACCTTCGACACCGCCAACAGCGGCGACGAGGACGAGGACGAAAGCCCCGAGGCGGAGGGCGACGGCGCCGACGCGCGGCGCCCCGTGCGGCCCACCGCCGAGGCCTGGCAGGCCGCCGCGGCGGCGGCGCCGTCGCCCTCCGCCGCCGAGCTGATCCGCGCGGCGGCGGGTGCCGGTCTGGTGGCGCACACCGGCGCCGAGGCGGCCCGCGCCGAGCCCGCCGCGCTGATCGCCGCGGCCCGCTCGCTGGGACTGCGGGCCTACGGCGCGACCCACAGCGCCGACGGCCGCCGGCGTCTGGGCCGGCACATCGCCGAGGCCGCTTCCCCGGCCACCCCCGACGGGCCGCAGGCGGGCGGCCCCGCCACCACCGTGTCCGGGCTGCTGGCGGGCCGCGAGGGCCCCGGCCGCGCCGAGGACGGCACCCTCGCGCTGGACCTGCTCGTCGTCCTGGACGCCCCGCAACTGGACCTGGAGACCGCGGCGCAGCTCGTGGAGTCGCTGGCCGACGGCACCCGTCTGGTGCTCAGCGGCGACCCGGGCGTGCTGTGGTCCGCGGGCCCGGGCCGGCTCTTCGCCGACCTGGTGGCGGCCCGCTTCTGTCCGCACATCGCCTCCCGCACCCCGGACTTCGGCCCGATCGGCGAGCTGGTCTCGGGCATCGGCATCGGCGAGCTGACCGCGGTGGACGCCCCCGGCAAGGAGGTCGTGCTCGTACCGGCGCGCGATGCGGGCGAGGCGGTGCACCGCGCCGTACAGCTGGTCGCCGACTCCGTGCCGCGCGCCTTCGGCGTGGCCCCCGAGCACACCCAGGTGATCACCGTGGGCCATGGCGGCTCCGCGGGCACCCGGGCCCTGAACGCCGCGCTCAAGGAACGGCTCAACCCCGGCCCCGGCCGGTTCGGCGGCTTCGACCCCGGCGACCGGGTCGCCTACTCCCCCGCTCCCGGCCGTACGGTGCCCGCCACCGTCACGGGCGCGGACGCCGAAGGGCTGCACCTGGACTGCGGCGGCGCCCCCCTGGTCGTACCGCGCGAGCGCGTCGGCGAAGGGGCCGTACGCCACGGCTGGGCCCTCACCGCCCATCAGGCCGCCGGGATGCGCTGGCCCGCCGCGGTGGTCGTGGTGCCCGGCGACGCGGCCAAGGGCCTGACCCGCGCCTGGGTCTACACCGCCTTCAGCCGCGGCGAGCGCCATCTGTCCGTCGTCCAGGGCGCCGACCAGGCCCTGCCGCGGGCGGTCGCCGAGGTCCCGGCGAAGGAACGCACCACCCGCCTGCGCACCCTCCTGCAGATGCAGAGCGTCGCCACCATGGCCGACGCCGCCGCATCGGCCGGATAGCCCCGCCCGGCGGCCCCCCGGCACCAACTCGGCCGCATCCGGCCGAGTTGGTGCCGCTTCCGGCTCCGAAGAACCCTTCCGCCACGGCGGAGGAAGCGTGACAGCCTCAGGACACCCGAGGTGCCGGGACGTTCACTCCCGGCGCCCCGGCCCCGGATCGACCGCCTCCAGCGCCTCGTCGTCGTCCACTCCGTCATCGACGTCCACCTCGACGTCGTCGTCCACGTCCACCGCGTCGACATCGACATCGTCGTCATCGTCGTCGATGCCCAGCTCCTCGTCGAAGACGGAGCTGACGTCGAAGCGGCAGACGACCCGCTGCGGATCGGTCTGGTCGAAGGGCGCGGCCAGCCACTCGCCCGGCTCCGGGAGGTCGTCGGCGGCCGCCACCCACAGCGTGGAGTCGCCCTCCTCCAGGCCGAACTCCTTGTGCCGGGAGGCGATCTCGTCCGGTTCGTACTCCCCGAAGAGCACCCCCAGGGCCGCGTGGACGCTGCTGCCCACCACGCCCGCCGCGGCGCCGTTGCCCGTACCGCCCGGGGTCACGGTGTCCACGGCCGACTCCGGGTCGAGATCGGCGATGCGCTGCGCCTGCGACAGCAGCCGCTGAGGTTCCACGACGGCGTAGTCGCGCCGGATCAGCACGCTCAGCGCGCTCGGCTCGTCCGGGCCCGCGTAGGCCGGCAGCGTGTCGCTGCCCGGGATCTCGAAGGGGGTGACCTCGTCGTAGGCGTCGTACAGCAGCTCGTCGTACGCCTCGGCCGCCGCGGCGAGTTCGTCGAACGCGGCATAGACGGCCGGGTCGTCCTGCCCCGTGCGGTGTTCGACCGCGTCGAGGTGACGGTCCAGCGCGGCTTTGACCGCCTCGGCGGCGGCACGTACCTCGGCAGCGGAAGGCTGCGCAGCATCAGACATAGTGCAGACGCTATCCGTACAGGGGCCGGTCCCGCACAATAGATGCGATGCCGGAATACGAATTCTGCGATGTGTATGTGCCTCGGGGGGTCTCCCGCAAGGCCGCCACACGCCTGCTGACCGACCATGCCGAGTACGGACACTGGGAGTTGGACCGACTTCGACTCAATCCCGACGGCAGCCGCAAAGTGCGGCTGCGCCGCCGGATCATCAGACAGATCCGCGCCACATGGTGAGCCCACCGGGCCGCACGAGCACAACGGAGCGGGGCCCCCCCCCCCGGGGGCGGGGGGGGCCCCGCTCCGTTCATTGCGGTCCGGCGGGGCCGGACCGGTCCCGCTGTCCGCGCTCGGGCTCAGATCCGCGCGGTGCGCGCGCGGCGGTAGAGCAGCGCGCCTGCGAGCAGCAGTCCGGCGCTGGCCGGTACCGCCAGGCCGAGCTGTCCCGCACCGGTCTGCGCCAGCTGCTCGACACCCTTGGGCGGGGTGACGATCTGCGTGTGCGGCTCGGGCGGCACACCCTGGTCACCCGGAAGGTCCGGGATGCCCGGAATCTGAGGGATGTTCGGGTTGCCCGGGATGTTGGGGTTCTCCGGCGACGGAGGGGTGTGCCCGCCGGGCGGCCTGGGGGTGTCCGGGCCGGTGGGCGGCTGCTGCGGGTCGTTCGGGTGGTTGGGGTTGTCGGGATGGTTGGGGTTGTCGGGATGGTTGGGGTTGTCGGGGTGGTTCGGCTCGTGGGGGGTGCCGGGCTGCTGCGAGCCGGGCGGCGGCGCCGTGGCCGTACCCGTGTTGCTGCAGCCGTTGCCCGAGGCGGAGTTGCCGACGCCGCCGACCGAGACGCTGTTCCCGCAGACGTTCACCGGCACGTCGACCGGCACCTGCACCTCGTTGCCCGAGACGATCCCCGGCGAGTGCTGGGCGTCGCCGTGGGCGCCGGACTGCGTCCCGTGGCCGCCCGTGTCCGTACGGCCGCCGCCCCCCTTGCCCCCCTTCGATCCGCCGGAATCGTTGGTACAGCTGTTTCCTGCGGCGGAATTGAGCAGTCCGCCGACGTTGACGGTGTTTCCGCACGCGTTGACCGGCACGTTCACCGGGAGCTGGACGGCATTCCCGGCCAACACCCCTGGCGAATGTGCCGAGTTGCCCTGGGCGCCGGAGTCCGCGTGCGCGTATCCGCCGGTGGCGGCCAATACGCCGCTCGCGGCGGCCACCGTGATCAGGCCCTTCCTCGCGACCTGTCGCATAGGTTCGTTCCCCTGCTTTCTGCCTTACGGAATACGGGCGGATGTGGTGGCACCCGCCCGCCGAAATGCCCAGCGGCCCCGGAGTGCATGGCGCGCACTCCGGGGCCGCCCGGGATCACACCCTCACGGGTTCAGGCACAGCGTCACTTGTTGACGCAGGAGTTGCCGAAAGTGGGGTTCAGCAGCCCGGCGACGGAGATCGTGTTGCCACAGGCGTTCACCGGGACGTGCACCGGTACCTGGACCACGTTGCCGGAGGCGATACCCGGGGAGTTGACGGCAGCACCCTGGGCGCCCGCGTCAGCAACGGCCAGACCCGCACCGGCAAGCACGAATCCACCAGTGACAGCCGCAGCAGCGACGACCTTCTTGATCATTATTCCTCCTAGTTGGCAATGCAGTCCCAGCCGCGGACTGCACACCCTGTAACGAGGAGGGGTTATTGAAGCTACGAGCCTATGGTTGCATTCACTCTTTTCAGGTAAGTGCGCACTCGTGGACGATTGTTGACGTCTCGTTTCTCCTGCGGAAGGACGCTTCCAGAACGATTCAGCAGCGGCCGATTCCCCTCACCACGGCCCACCGGCGGCCAATCCGCCGCATGTCACGGCACCTCGCACCATTACGTCGCACAGCGATCTCAGCTCTGGTCGATGAACCGGTCGAGCACGCGCACGCCGAACTTCAATGCATCCACCGGCACCCGCTCGTCCACGCCGTGGAACATGCCCGCGAAGTCCAGCTCCGGCGGCAGCTTGAGCGGCGCGAATCCGAAGCAGCGGATTCCGAGATCATCAAAGGCCTTCGCGTCCGTGCCGGCGGAGAGCATGTACGGCACCGCGCGCGCGATCGGGTCCTCGGCCTGCAGCGCGGACTGCATCGCGTCGACCAGCGCACCGTCGAAGGTGGTCTCCAGCGCCTTGTCCGCGTGCACGTCCTCGCGCTTGACCCGCGGCCCCAGGATCCGGTCCAGGTCGGCCAGGAACTCCTGCTCGTACCCCGGCAGGAAGCGGCCGTCGACATGGGCGCTCGCCTGGCCGGGGATGACGTTGACCTTGTAACCCGCGCCCAGCTGGGTGGGGTTGGCGGTGTTGCGCAGCGAGGCGCCGATGAGCTTGGCGATGCCGCCGAGCTTGGCCAGCGTCTCGTCCATGTTCTCGGGGTCCAGCTCGGTGCCGAGCGCGTCCGAGAGCTCGTCGAGGAAGTGCCGCAGCGTCTTGGTCACCCGCACCGGGAACTCATACCGCCCCAGCCGTCCGACGGCCTCGGACAGCTCGGTGATGGCGTTGTCCTTGTGGATCATCGAACCGTGGCCGGCGGTGCCGTCCACGGTCAGCTTCATCCAGTGCATGCCCTTCTGGGCCGTCTCCACCAGATACAGCCGCAGCTTCTCGTTGACCGTGAAGGAGAAGCCGCCGACCTCGCCGATCGCCTCCGTCACGCCCTCGAAGAGGTCCGGGCGGGTATCGACGAGATGCCGCGCCCCGTACGTACCGCCGGCCTCCTCGTCCGCGAGGAACGCCAGCACGATGTCGCGCGGGGGCTTGCGCCCGGAGCGCATCCGCTCGCGCACGACCGCGAGCGTCATCGCGTCCATGTCCTTCATGTCGACCGCGCCACGGCCCCACACACAGCCGTCGGCGATCTCGCCGGAGAAGGGGTGGTGCGTCCAGTCCGCGGCGTTGGCCGGGACCACGTCGGTGTGCCCGTGGATCAGCAGCGCGGGCCGCGAGCGGTCCTCG
Organism: Streptomyces sp. UF-297; assembly: GCF_058245575.1. Classification (NCBI taxonomy): domain Bacteria; kingdom Bacillati; phylum Actinomycetota; class Actinomycetes; order Kitasatosporales; family Streptomycetaceae; genus Streptomyces; species Streptomyces sp. UF-297. Next base: position 38,791 of record NZ_JBSIBZ010000049.1, read on the forward strand.
CCCTCGATACGGGCCACGGTCGAGGCGCGCCCCTTGTGCGACTCGAAGATCTGCGGCTCCAGCCCGACCTCGGCGAGCTTCTCCGCCACGTACTCGGCGGCGGCCCGCTCCCCCGGCCCCGAGTGGTCGCCATAGTTACTGGTGTCGATCTGAATCAGCTCGCGGCACAGGTCGACGACCTCGTCCTCGCCGGTGACCGCACTGTCCGGCTTCGACTCGCTCACACTGCCTCCTCGTCGTTCACAGCCGTGCCGCGCTCCCCGAGAAGCGCGGTCCACGGCGGGTCCACGGCCATACTCTCTCTCCGCGCCCCCGCACCCAAGGCCGCAATACTCCCGACATGCCCTGGTCACAGCCCCGGACCCGGCTCCCCACCGACGTGATCGACCACCCCTGAACGTTTGCTATTGTTTTCCATGTCGCCGCGGGCAAGACCCGCGAAGACAACACCTAGTCCGGGTGGCGGAATGGCAGACGCGCTAGCTTGAGGTGCTAGTGCCCTTTATCGGGCGTGGGGGTTCAAGTCCCCCCTCGGACACAGATCATGACCCCGCGATCTCTTGGAGATCGCGGGGTTTTGTCGTTGTCGGGCGGGGTCACCGCGAATCCGGGGTCTGGGCCGCGCAGGCGCATGGTGACCGAGCCCGGTGCGAGGGCGCAGGAGACCTCGCTCTTGGCCGCGGACAAGGCGCCGAGCAGCGTGAGGCGGGCGGGCGGTGCCCGTTGGCCGGTGAGCCGTCCGGCCAGGGCGCGGGCCGCGTCGCCGCCGGGTTCCGCGGCTGTCACAAGCTCGCGCCGCAGGTTGTCGACATGGGAGCGAGATCCGCGATGCCATTGCGGCACATTTGCGGCGCCATTCAGGGTTGCGAGTGGTGCCATATTGGCGCCACGTCGCGCGAGGGGTGCTACTGACCGGTCAGGTGGAGTTGTATCTCCTGTTCCTGGTCGCCGGGGGCGTAGCCCTGGTCGTGGACGGTGAAGGCTTCGGCCAGTGCTGCCTTCAGGGTGGCGATGGCTTGTGGGGTGCCCTGTGCTGTGAGGTCCACGCGGCCGTGGAGGGTGGGAGGGGTGGGAGGTGGTGCGTTGGTGGCGGGCGGGGTGGAGGTGTCGACCTGTGCGGTCCATACGGTGGGGCGGGGTGGGGCTGGGGAGTTGCCCAGGTGGGCGCCGGAGCCGAAGTGTGTGTCGAGGTGACTCAGGACGGTTCGGGCGTCGTCCGCGGTGCAGCCGGAGAGGGTGACTGTAGTGCGGGAGAGGGGGTTCATCAGGGCAGCGCTCCTGTCACAAGTGGCGTAGGGCGGGCGGGAGTTACCGCTGTGGCCAGGTGAGGAAAGGGTTGTGGTGCTCGCCTCCGATCTGGGCCGTTTCGTACGCGTATCCGTCGTCTCCTCATCCGAAACGCGCTGGTTCCTCGGGGTGCGGGGCGGTGTTTTGCCGCTGGGCTCCGGGTTACCCGGCGGGCTGTCCGATCGCCGCTGCACGGAGAGGAGCCGTTAATGACGGCCGAGGACCGCAAGCAGTCCCAGCGCGAGGCACACCGGGCCGCCGACCCGGCGGCCGGGCCGCTCACCACGGACCAGGGCGTCGAGGTCGACCACACCGACGACGCGCTGACGGCGGGCGAGCGCGGACCGACGCTCATGGAGGACTTCCACTTCCGCGAGAAGATCACCCGGTTCGATCACGAGCGCATTCCCGAGCGGGTGGTGCACGCGCGCGGTGCGGGCGCGTACGGGTACTTCGAGCCGTACGCGTCCTGTGCGGAGTTCACCCGGGCCGCCTTTCTGCAGGATCCTTCGGTGCGTACCCCGGTCTTTGTGCGCTTCTCCACCGTGCAGGGGCCGCGCGGCTCCGCCGACACCGTGCGGGACGTGCGCGGTTTCGCGACCAAGTTCTATACGTCCGAGGGGAATTACGACCTGGTCGGCAACAACTTCCCGGTCTTCTTCATCCAGGACGGCATCAAGTTCCCCGACTTCGTCCACGCGCTCAAACCCGAGCCGCACAACGACATCCCCACCGGCGCCTCCGCGCACGACACCCTGTGGGACTTCGTCTCGCTCCAGCCGGAGACACTGCACGCGATCATGTGGCTGATGTCGGACCGCGCCATACCGCGCAGCTACCGCATGATGCAGGGATTCGGCGTCCACACCTTCCGTTTCGTGGCCGCGGACGGACGCGGCACGTTCGTGAAGTTCCACTGGAAGCCGAAGCTGGGGGTGCATTCGCTGGTGTGGGACGAGGCCCAGGAATGCCAGGGCCGCGACCCGGACTTCAACCGGCGCGACCTGTGGCAGGCCATCGAGGACGGGGAGTTCCCCGAATGGGAGCTGGGCGTACAGCTGGTCGCGGAGGAGGACGAGGCCGCCTTCGGTTTCGATCTGCTGGACGCCACCAAAATCATTCCCGAGGAGCAGGTGCCGGTCCGGCCCATCGGCCGGATGGTGCTCGACCGCAACCCCGAGAATTTCTTCGCCGAGACCGAACAGGTCGCCTTCCACACGGCCAATCTCGTTCCCGGCATCGATTTCACCAACGACCCGCTGCTGCAGGCCAGGAACTTCTCCTATCTGGACACCCAGCTGCTGCGGCTGGGCGGCCCCAACTTCGCACAGATTCCGGTCAACCGGCCCGTCGCCCCGGTCCGTACGAACCAGCGTGACGGCTTCCACCAGCACAGCCTGCACTCGGGAACCAACTACTCCCCCAATTCGCTCGGCGGCGGCTGCCCGGCCCTCGCCGGGCCGGACAGCCGTGCCTTCACGCACTTCACCGAGCGCGTCGAAGGCGCCAAGATCCGCCGCCGCAGCCCCGGCTTCGACGACCACTACAGCCAGGCCGCGCTGTTCTGGCACAGCATGAGCGACTGGGAGCAGCGGCACATCGTCGAGGCGTTCCGCTTCGAGCTGGGCAAGGTGGGGGCCAGGAGCGTGCGGCAGCGCACGGTGGCCGAGCTGGCGCATGTGGACTACGCGCTGGCCACCGCGGTCGCCGCGGGCATCGGCGTCCCCCAGCCCGACCGCGATCCGGCCGCCGCCGCCCACAAGGCCTCCTCCCCCGCGCTCTCGCAGGAGAGCCTGCGCGGTGACGGGTCCCTGCGTACGCGGCAGATCGCGGTGCTGGTGGCCGAGGGTGTGGACGCCGAGCAGCTCGGCGCCGTCCGCGCGGAACTGGCCGATCAGGGCGCGGTCGTGGAGGCCGTCGCGGCCACCGACGGCAAGGTGGCGGCGGCCGACGGGCACCACTACGTCGTGGACCGGGCGCTGCCGACCGTCTCGTCCGTGCTCTACGACGCGGTGCTGGTGCCCGGCGGCCCGGCCCAGGGGCCCGATCTCGGCGACGGCACGGCCCTGCGCTTCCTGCGGGACGCCTACCGGCACGGCAAACCGCTCGGCGCGCTGGGCTCCGGGGTCGGCGTGCTCGCGCGCCTGGACCCGCAGGGCCTGCGGATCGCCACCGAGCCCCGGCACCCGGTCAGCGACCGGGGCGTGGTCACCGACACCTCGACCGGCCCGGACGTCACGGAGTTCACCCGCGCCCTCATCGATGCGGTCGCCGCCCATCGGCACTGGGGGCGGCCGGAGCTGCGGCACTAGGTGTATTGCCCTGTGAGGTGGGGGACGCGGCCGGCGGGGCGGCTCAGCGCTGGCGTGCCCGCCGGAAGGGGCGCGGCCACTTGCGGGTGTCGCGGGGCTCCACGTAGGGCTCTTCCTCCTCGGGGTGGCCGCCTTCGATGGAACGCTCGCGGGCGAGTTCCGCGTCGAACTCCAGGCCCAGCAGGATCGCGAGGTTGGACAGCCAGATCCAGATCAGGAAGACGACGGCCCCGGCCAGCGTGCCGTAGATCCTGTTGTACGAGCCGAAGTCGGCCACGTACAGCGCGAAGGCGGCCGAGGCGGCCGGCCACAGCAGGACCGCGAGGCAGCTGCCGGGGCTGACCCAGCGGAAGCCGCGGCCGCGGCCGTTGGGCGCCGCCCAGAACAGCAGGGCGGTCATCAGCACGACCATGAGCACCAGCACCGGCCACTTGGCGACCGCCCACACGGCCAGTGCCGCGTCCCCGGCGCCGAGCGCCTGTCCGGCCCGCCGGGCCAGCGGGCCGGTGAAGACCACGATCAGTGCGCTGGCGGCCAGCAGCAGCATCAGCACGAGGGTCAGTCCGAGCCGCAGCGGCGTCACCTTCCACACCGGCCGCCCCTCCGGCAGGTCGTAGACCGCGTTGGAGGTACGGATGAACGCGGCCACATACCCGGAGGCCGCCCACAGGGCCGCGGCCAGGCCGACGACGGCCAGCACCCCGCCGGTCCCGCTGCCGCGCTGGAGCTGCTGCACGGCGCCGGTGAGGATGTCGCGGGCGGCGCCGGGCGCCAGTTGCTCCAGGTTGTCCACGATGGCGCGGGTGGCCCGCTCCCCGGCCGCGCCCAGCAGCGAGACCAGCACCAGCAGGGCAGGCAAGAGCGACAGCACGCCGTAGTACGTCAACGCCGCCGCGCGGTCGGGGAGTTCGTCGTCCAGAAACTCCTTTCCCGTACGCCGCAGCACCTGCCCCCAGGCGCGGGCGGGCAGCTGGGCGGGCTCGTCGGGTGCGGCGCGTTCCACCTCGCGGCCGGGCCCGGCGTCGTCCACCGGCTCGCCGGCGTCGCGTTCGTGCTTGCCGGTGCCTGTCATGCCCGGCGGGTAGCCCGCCAGATCACCGCCAACCCCGCGGCCGGAGGGAAGCGGCGCCGGCGGCTGTGCTCTCAACCGGCCCGGCGCCTGCCCTCCAGCGGCCGCTTGCGGAAGGTAGGTGCCGGGTGTCTTTCTCGACGGCGGGTAAACCCCCCGGCGGCAGGCGTCCTGCTGGCACCGCACCCGTGTACGGCCTGCGGCCCGGCCCTTACTACGCGGGAGGCGGGGGCTCCGGCGACGAGCGGGAGGGATCGGCCGCCCCGGAGAAACGCTGCTGGGGGACGCGCTCGGGCAGCGGGCCGTGCGTCAGGGCGGCCAGGGCCACCGTGCGCTCCAGGTTCCCCAGGCGCTCCCGTGCCGTGCGCGAGTCCTGCTCGGCCCTCTCCAGGCGGCTCTCCAGGTCCTGTTGGCGCTGATGGATGTGGACCAGGAAGCGCACCTTGGCGCGCAGGGCCCATGGGTCGACGGGCTTGACCAGGTAGTCGAGGGCTCCGCGTTCGTAGCCGTGATAAACCCAGTCCAGGTCCCGGCCCACGGCGGTGAGCAGGATGACCGGGATCTCCCGGGTCTGCTCCAGGGCCTTGAGGTAGTCGACCACTTCCAGCCCGTCGAGCGCGGGCATCACCACATCCAGGAGTATCGCCGCCACGTTGCCCCGCAGTGCCTGCTTCAGCGCCGCTTCGCCGCTGTCCGCGCGCACCAGCTCCTGGCCCAGGGGCGCCAGGACGGCCTCCAACGCCCGCAGCGAGTCCTCCCGGTCGTCCACCAGCACGATCCTGGACGGCTTCACCATGATCGGTTCCACCTCACACCGATTGCCGAATTACGAGCGTAGGGCGAGACCACGGCGGCAGACAGTTCAGCCGCCTTTTCCGGCGGCCAGAAACGATCCCGCACCCGGCGGCCGCCGCCTCGTCGCGCGGCGCAGCACGCGGGCTACCCGCCGGTAATGTTTGGCTGATCATGACCTCCTCAAAGGTGATCTTGAGTGCTTAGGCTCCGAGCACCTTGGCGGATGGGTGCCACGGCGGCGCCACGGCCCGAGCCCGTATGGAGAATTCATGTCGTTGACTCACCGTTCCCCGCTGCCTCGACGACGGCGGCGGGCGGCGCGCGTGGTGGTTGCCGGGACGTTCGGGGCCCTCGTCCTGACTGCCGCGGTCGGCACCGGAGCGGCCCTCGCCGCACCGGCGCAGCCAAAGCACCCGCGGACGGCGGCAGCGGCCTCGGCCGCCGGGCCTTCGTTCCGGATGGCCGAGCTGCGCATGAAGGACGGGGTGGTGCTCAAGGCGAACGTGTTCACGCCGGGGGCGGCGGGGGCCGATGCGAAGGGGCGGTACCCGGTGATCGTGCAGCCGGCCAGCTGGGCGCAGGACAACCTGGAGTACATCGGGCAGAGCCGGAAGCTGGCGGCCGACGGCTATGTGGTCGTGACGTACACGGTGCGCGGGTTCTGGGGGTCGGGCGGGGCCGTCGACGTGGCCGGGGCCAAGGACACCGGCGACATCTCGACGGTGATCGACTGGGCGCTGGCGCACACTCCGGCCGACCCGCAGCGGGTGGGCATGACGGGGCTGTCGCTGGGCGGCGGGCTGTCGCTGATGGGCGCAGCGGCCGATCCGCGGGTCAAGGCCGTGGCGGCGATGAGCGGCTGGGGAAGCCTGGTGGACGCGCTCTACAGCGGGCAGACCCGGCATCTGCAGGCCGCCGCCATGCTCACCGCGCTGCAGGTGCCGACCGGACGGGCGGGTACGGAGTTCCGGCACACCCTGGAGCGCCTGTTCGCCGACCGGGACATGCCGAAGGTGGTGGAGTGGGCGCGCACCCGCTCCCCCGAGACGTACGTGGACCGCATCAACGCCCATGGCACGGCCGTCTATCTCGCCAATGCCTGGGGCGACAGCATCTTCAACCCCAGCCAGTCCACCGCCTTCTACGAGAAGCTGACCGGCCCCAAGCAGCTGGACCTGCGGCCCGGCGACCACGCCACCCAGGAGGCGCCCGCGCTGATGGGGCTGGGCGACGAGACCTGGCGGCGGGCGCACCAGTGGTTCGACCGGCACCTGAAGGGCGAGGGCGGTGAGCGGCCGCAGCCGGTGGAGCTGGAGGTGCGGCCCACCGGTGCGCGGGAGAGCTGGCCCAGCTGGCGGGCGGCCGGTTCGCGCTCCGTACGGCTGCGGCTGGGCAAGGCCGACGCGTTCGGCACCGGAGCGCTCGGCGGCGCGGCGGGTACGGGGTGGCGCACCTCGGTCACCGGCGGGCTGGACTGCGGCGCGGACGGCGGCATCGTCGAACTGTCCGGGCTGCTCGACCAGATCGCCAAGCTGCCGCCGCTCGTCGAGGTCCCGCTGCTGCCCCGCGCGGCCGGGGCCGTGTGGCAGTCCGAGCGCTACGCCGAGCCGCAGCGCATCCGCGGCGAGGTCACGCTGCACACCACGGTCACCGCGTCGGCGACGCAGGGCACGGTCGTGGCCTATCTGTACGACGTGAACGCCCTCGGGCTCGGCAAGCTGATCTCCCACGCGCCGCAGAGCTGGCACGGCAAGGCGGCCGGGCGCCCCGTACCGCTGGACGTCTCGCTCTTCGCCACCGCCTACGACCTGCCGGCCGGCCACCGTCTGGCGCTGGTCCTGGACACCGCGGACCCGCTGTACGCCACCCGCACCCCCTTGGGCAGCCGGGTCACCTTCGGCTCGCCGCGGCAGGACCCGTCCGAACTGACCGTGCCGCTGCGGTGAGGTGAGACGCCCGGCGCTGCCGGAGTCCGGGGTGTTCCCCGGGCTCCGGCAGCGCCTTCTTCCTGTCCGCGCGGTGCCCGCCGCCGGACGTACGGCCCGCGGTCAGGCGCTCTGCTCGAGCGGGCCGAGGAGCCAGTTGCCCGGGGCGTTCGGGTCGCCGCTCAGGTAGAACTCGGTGATGGCGGTCCTGAATTCGTCGTGGCCGATCACCCCGTCCGCGTCCCGGTCGAGCCGGGCGAACGCCGGCTCGGAGTGCACCGGGGGAACGCCCAGGACGTCGTACATGCGCACGTACTCGGCCCGGCTCAGCACCCCGTCACCGCTGGTGTCCAGCGCCTTCATCAAGGCGTCGGCGATCGCCAGGACGGCTTCCCCGAAATGCCGCGGGTCGGTGACCTCGGCCTCCATGACCCTGATGAACTCCTGACGGGAGATCCGCCCGTCGCCGTCGAAGTCGCCGTGGGTGAGCAGCAGCTGCCACCACGTGCCGAAGGCGTTCCGCATCGCCTCGGCGTTCTCCTTGTCGTCCTCGCGCGCCAGCCCGGCGAACAGCTCGGCCATCGCCTCCAGGTCGTCGCGAGTGAGCAGGCCGTCGTTGTTCTGGTCGAACCAGTTGAAGAGGGTACTGAATTTCTGCTGCCGCACGTCGTGGGCCATTTCTTGACGCCTCCTTTGCGCATTGTCGTCTGCCGTGACGCCTGTTGCGCCGTTCCTGGGACCAAGAGCCGTGCTTCCCGCAGACGTTAGAACCAGAAGAAGGCCATGGCACGGTGATGCGCGTCACCGCTTAATTATTTGCCGGAATGAATAGCTATGGCACGGCAGATGACGTGCACACATTTCGGGGGCGGCCGGCGGCATCGAATATTTTCTGGCCGAATCGCCGCGCGTGTCCGACCGGCCACCCCTGTGCGAGATACGGACAGCGCTGGGCGACTGCCGGATTCGCGCGCCGGCGCACGATGGCCGGAACATTTCGATGGACCGCTACCGGTGCGAAGACAGAACACCTGCGGGAAATCCGGACATTCGCGGTGCGGTAACGTCCTGGAAGCAGTCCGCGAGACCGGCGGGCCGTCCGGGACACCCATCCGGACAAGGCCCCGGCCGTCGGACGCCACCCCAACCACACCAGGTGATCTTCCCTACCGGGGATTTCGCCGACCTTCGCATGCCGTAAAGCAGGAATTGATGCCCGTTCAACCATTGACGGAACTCATACGTTTCGTGCGCCGTCACTCCCCCTTCTATGCCGGTCTCTATGCGGGACTTCCCGACCGCGTCACGGAGCTGACTGAGCTTCCGGTCGTTCCCCAGACCGAGTTCTGGCAGGCCAATACGCCACGGGACAATCGTCTGCTGACCGGGCCGCTGGACGAGGCCGTGGTCTTCAAGAGCGGCGGCACGACCGGTTCCCCCAAGTTCTCCTTCTACACCCGTGAGGAATGGCGGGAGTTCACCACCGCGTTCGGCGCCGGACTTGTGGACACCGGGCTGCGCCCCGGCCACCGGGTCGCCGACCTCTTCTACGCGGGGGAGCTGTACGCCAGCTTCACCTTCATCCTCGACTCCCTGCACCGCGCCCCCGTCTCCAACGTGCGGCTGCCGATCGGCGGCGCCGCGCCCCTGGAGTCGACGGTGCACACGCTGGAGCAATTCGACGTCCAGGTGATCGCGGGCACCCCCACCACCCTGTGCGCCCTGGCCGACCACCTCGTGACCGCAGGGCGCCAGCTCCCGCTGGTGGAGCTGCTGCTCTTCGGCGGGGAGAGCCTGTACCAGGACCAGGAGCCGCTGCTGGCCCGCGCGTTCCCCAACGCCCGCCCCCGCTCGGTGGGTTACGCCAGCGTGGACGCGGGGCTGCTGGGGCGCCCGGTGCCCGGCGCCGACCCGCGTGTGCACCGGGCGTTCACCCCGTACACCGCCGTGGAGATCCTGGACGAGGAGACCGGGGAGCCGATCACCGAGGCCGGTGTGCCCGGCAAGGTCGTGGTCAGCGACCTGCGCCGGCGGCTGATGCCCGTACTGCGCTATCCGGCGGGCGACCGCGCCGAGTGGACCGACGCCGCCGCGGGGCACTTCCGCATCCTGGGCCGCTCGGAGGAGGGCGTGCGCGTCGGCCCGGTCTCGCTCTACACCCAGGACGTGCACGACCTGGTCCGCTGCGCCGACGTGGCGGGCCGGGTGACCGGCGTGCAACTGGTGCTGCGCCACTGGGAAGGGCGCGACGGCCTGCTGCTGCGCCTGGCGAGCGACGGGGACCCGGCCGGGCTCGCGGACCTCGCCGAGGCGATCGGCAAGCAGATCCTGGCGGACCGTCCGCTGTACGGCGAGGCGGTCGAGGCCGGGCACATCCACCCGCTGCGGGTGCAGTGGGTGCGCCACGGCGACCTGGCCGTCAACGCGCGCTCCGGCAAGCTGATCCGCGTCGTGGACGAACGGATGGGGTCATGACCGCGCAGGACACGCCGGGCGGGCAGCCCGCCCCGGCCGCCGACGCCGGACGCCGCGGGCGGCTGCCCGTGGTACTGCGCAACCCGGCCTTCGGGGCGGTGTGGTCCGCGCAGGTCCTCACCCAGGCCGCGGCCCGGATGTTCCAGGTCGGCGTGGTGTGGTGGATCGTCGCCCACGCGGCGGGCGCCGACCGCGGCCTGGCCTCGGGCGCCTTTCTCGCGGTCAGCACGCTGCCCGCGGTGGTGCTGGTCCCGCTGGTCGCCAGGGTCATCGCGCGCTGTGCGCACCGCACGGTGATGGCGGGCGCCGCGGCGGTGGCCGGGCTGGTCGCCACCACGGTCGCCACCTGGACGTACGCGGCCGAACTGCCCACCGCCGTCGTCTACGGCGCCGCCCTGCTGCTGGCCGGCTGCCAGGCGCTGTTCGACCCGTGCCTGACCACCTCGGTGCCCGAACTGGTCGAGGACGCCGACATCGAGGCCGCCACCGGCTTCGAGCTGTCCACCCAGTCCCTGGCCGGGCTGGCGGGCGGCCTGCTGGGCCCGCTGATCGTCGACGCCTGGAACCTGGCGGGCATCGTCGCCGGGTGTGCGGGCGCGTACCTGCTGGCGGCCCTGCTCGTGGCCCTCACCCGCTTCCCGCGGGCCGTCACCGGCCCGGAGGCGAAGGGCGAGGCAGCACCCCGGCGCACCCTGCGGCAGATCCTGGCCGATCTGCCGTTCATCCGGCGGGCGTTGTTCTGCTTCGCCGCGGCGAACGTCTTCACCACCGCCGTGTACGTCGTGATGCCCCTCTACACCCGCTCGGTGCTGCACGGGCAGGGCTCGACCGTGGCCGCGCTGGAGGCGGCGCTGGGCGTGGGCACCCTGCTGGGGTCCTTCACCGGCGGACGGCTGCCCGGCTCGCCCACCGCTGTCGGCGGCGGCTGCCTGGCGCTGATGGCGCTGGCCCTGGGACTGCCGGGGCTGGCACCCGGCCTCGCCGTGGCCGTGGCGTCGCTGGTCATGGCGGGCTGGTGCGTCGGAGTCATCGGCGTACGCTTCGTCGCCCTGTTCCAGCGCTCGGTCCCGGCCGCCGACAAGCCCGGGTTCTTCGCGGTGATGCAGGCCCTGCTGGGCGCCACCTTCCCGCTGTCCTCGCTGGTCTTCGGCATCCTCGGCGACCATCTGGAGCCGCGCTGGCTGTGCGTGGTCCAGGGCGTCGGACTGGTGCCGGTGGCCGCGGCCCTGCTGCTGCTCGGGCGGCGCGGGCACACGGACGCGGACGCCCGGGAAGCCGCGGACGAGCCCGCAGGCGAGGACGCCACCCCCGTACCCGCCGGGGCGGTCCGATGACCGCCGTCCTTACCCCCGCCACCCTCCAGGACATCGCCGAACTGCGGCAGCTGTACTTCGAGGTGTACGGCCACGGCTACCCCGTACCCCTGGGCAGCGACCCCGCGGTGATGCACCGGATGATCACCGATCCGCACACCCACTGGCTCACCGCCCGGATGCCCCGCACCGGGGAGCTGGCGGGCTCGGCCGTCGTGCAGATCGACCCGGGCAGCCGTATCGGCAAGCTGGTCGGCCTCGCGGTCCACCCCGAGCGCCGGGGCGGCGGCCTGGCCGGGCGGCTGACCGGCGCGGTGTGCGGCGCGGCCTTGACCACCGGCACGCTGGACTCGGTGTACGCCACCGTGCGCATGGTCACCGAAGGCCCCCAACAGGTCGTGGTGCGCAACGGGTTCAAGCCGCTGGGCCTGATGCCCAACGCCGCCGAGGTGGCGGGCACCGAGAGCCTGGGGCTGTTCGCCCGCTTCGCCGACGGGGTGCTGGCGCGGCGCGCCGTGGTCCCCCGGGTGCCCGCCGCGCTCCATCCGCTGCTCGCCGCGGCCGAGGCCGGAGCGGGCGTCCCGTACGGATCGGTGCTGCCCTCGGACACCCTGGGCGCCGCCGGTCCCGAGGGCCCCGCCGAGCCGGCCACCGCCGAGCTGGAGGTGGTCAGCGCGCCGGCCTTCGTACGGCGCCGCTTCCTGGAGCTCTTCCCCGACCCGGCCGGGCGCTACTTCCCGCTGCACGCGCCCAACGCCGTACTGGTGCCGCCGGACGGCGCGTTCGAGGCGTACGCGGACCTCGACCCGGTCGCCGGGAGCTGCGCGCTGATCGCCGTGCACCCCTACCCCGCGGCCGTCACCCACGCGCTGGAACCCCTGATGGCGACGGTCTCGCGGGCCGGCGCCGACTACGTCGAGACGCTGCTGCCGCTGTCCGACACCGCGAGCCTGACCGCCTTCCTGGCGGCCGGCTTCGTCCCCGGCGCCGTCTACCCGGCCATGCGCCGCATCGGCGAGAGCTGCCACGACTATGTCGTGCTCTCCCGCACCAGCCGCCAGATCGACTTCCGGTCCATCGCCGTCAGCGGGCCGCTCCAGCCGTATGTGAGCGCCTACTTGACCGCCTGGGCCGCGACCTATCTGCCCCGTCACGAGGTTGCCCTGTGAACACCGAAACACCCGCGCACACCAACCCCCATCTCGCGCCCGTACAGGTCCCCGACCCGCAGGCGCTGGCACACGTCCAGCGGCTGTGCGACCTGACGGCCCCCTATGAGCAGGGGCCCGAGGCCGACGCGCTGTTCGCGGCGGCGATGGCCGAGGCCAACGACTGGCACGCGAACCGCTCCCCGTTCTTCCGCTCGCTGCTCGCCGACGCCCCCGAGGCACCGGCGCCCACGGTGGGCGCCGGGGTGCGCGCCCCGCTGGTGCACGCCACGTTCTTCAAGCGGCACGAGGTGCTCTCCATCCCCCGCGAGGAGGTCTTCCTGCACCTGACCTCCTCGGGCACCACGGGCCAGAAGTCGCAGATGTTCTTCGACCAGTGGACCATCCGCTCCGCGCAGCGGATGGTGGCCCGCATCTTCGACCACTACGGCTGGATCACCCCCGACCAGCCCGTGAACTACCTGCTCTACAGCTACGAGCCCGCCCCGAGCATGAAGCTGGGCACCTCCTTCACCGACAACTACCTGTGCGACTTCGCCCCGGCCAAGGACGTCACCTACGCCCTGCGGCACACCGGCGAGGGCCATGAGTTCGATGTGCACGGCTGCATCAGGGCGCTGCGGCGGTACGCCGAAGAGGGTCTGCCGGTCCGTATCCTCGGCTTCCCCGCGTTCCTGCACTTCACCCTGGAGCGGATGCGCGCCCAGGGAATGCCGCCGCTGCAACTGCCCGCCGGTTCCCTGGTGGTGCTCGGCGGCGGCTGGAAGGGCCACGCCGACCGGCAGATCGCCAAGGCGGAGTTCTGCACGCAGGTCAGCGAGCTGCTGGGGATCGAGCCCGGGCGCATCCGCGACACCTTCGGGTCCGTCGAGCACTGCGTGCCCTACATCGAGTGCGACCACCACCGGCTGCACGTGCCGGTGTGGTCCCGGGCTGCCGTACGCGACCCGCGCACCCTGAAGCCGCTGGGCTACGGCGAGCCCGGCTTCCTGCACCTCGTCTCGCCGTACATCACCTCCGTACCGGCCCAGAGCGTCGTGATGGGCGACCTCGCCTCGCTGCATCCCGGCCAGGAGTGCGGCTGTGCGCTGCCCACTCCGTGGTTCACCATCCACGGGCGCGCCGGGGTCAGCCGCAACCGCAGCTGCGCGGTGGCCGCCGCCGAGCTGCTGAAGGGACGGGCATGAGCACCGTGACGACCATCGGGACGACGAGCAGGGAAGCGACTTCTGCAGTGAGTGGCGAACTTCATTTCTGGCAGGGCGAGTTCATCGACGGCGAGGAGGCCGCCGCCCGTCTGGCCGGCCTGTCCGGCCTCGTCGAGCGGGCACTGGCCGAGCCGCTGTCCACCGAGACGGTGCTGGACGCCTGTGACGCGCTCAGCGCCGCGCTGCTGGAGCCGGGCAGTGCCGTACGCACCCGCCTCGCCGATGCCGTGGGCGCGTCCGAGGAGAGCGCGCAGACGCTCACCGAGCTGGCCGCGGTGCTCGCCCGGCCCGCCCTGGAGCGCAAGCTGCGCCGCGAGCTGGGCGGCCTGGCCCCCGAGCGGCTGACCCGCCCCGACGCCCGTGAGACGGTCTTCGAGGCCTGGGCGCCGGTCGGTCTGCTGGTGCACATCGCCCCCGGCAACGCGGCGTCCGTCGCCCCGCTGAGCGTGGTGGAGGGCCTGCTGGCCGGGAACGTGAACGTGCTCAAGACCAGCAGCTCCGACACGCTGCTGGCCCAGCACCTGCTCGCCGAGCTGGCCGCCGCCGACCCCACCGGAGCGCTGGCCCGGCGCATCGTGGCCCTGCGCTTTCCCTCGGGCCGCCGGGAGTGGCTGCGCCTGATGTGCGAGCCCGCCGACGCGATCGCCGTGTGGGGCGGCGAGGACGCGGTGGCCTCCGTCGCCGAACTCGCGCCGCCCGGCTGCCGGTTGATCGAGTGGGGCCACAAGATCTCCTTCGCGTATCTGACCCGCGAGGCGTGGCAGGACCCGGCGACGCTGTCCGCGCTGGCGGCGGACGTATGCCTGCTGGACCAGCAGGCCTGCTCCAGCCCGCAGGTGGTCTACCTCGACACCGAGGACGCGCGGGAAGTCTTCGCCTTCGCGCGGCAGTTCGCGCCGGTGCTCGCCGAGGCCTCGGCCGCCGCGCTGGCCAAGGCCGCCGCCACGGGCCCCGCGGCGGAGCTGGACGCGGCCGAGCAGGCCGAGATCACCACCACCGAGCTGATCGCCCGCCTCGAACAGCACCTGGGCCTGACCGAGGTCATCGCCGCCGACGACGGCTCCTGGCGGGTGCTGGCCGACGCCCGCCCCGCGCTCACCGCCTCCCCGCTGCACCGCAGCATCTGGGTCAAGCCGCTGCCCGCCGCGCACCTCACCGCCACGCTGCGGCCGATGCGGCGCTATCTGCAGACCGCCGCCGTCGGGGGCAGCCGCGCCGACATCGCCCGGCTCTCGCGCACGTTGCTGACCGCGGGCGCGCTGCGCATCACCCCTGTCGGCGCGATGCTGGACAGTTACGACGGCGAGCCGCACGACGGCGTCTACGCGCTCCAGCGCTACAGCCGCCGGGTCAGCGTCCAGGCCGGCGCCTCCTTCAAGTCCACCGCCTGCCTGGACGACCTGGTCGCCGCGGCGCCCACCCCCGCCCCGCCGGCCGGGCCCCTGCTGGACAAGGCGGGCGTACAGGAGCAGTTGGCCACCCTGGCACCCGAACACGCCCACCTGTACTTCCGCAGCGGCGGCACCACCGGCGCCCCCGCCCTGTCGCTGTTCACCAACAACGACTACGACACCCAGATGCGGGCCGCCGCGCACGGGCTGCTCGCCGCGGGCTTCGACCCGGCCCGCGACCGCGCCGCCAACCTCTTCTTCTGCGGCGGCATGTACGGCGGGTTCATCAGCTTCTTCTCCATCCTGGAGCGGCTGAACGCCACCCAGATCCCGATGGCGGCGGGCACCGACCACGCCGCGGTCGCCCGGGCCCTGATCGACTACCGCGCCGACACCGTCTTCGGCATGCCCTCCTACCTGTGGCAGCTCTTCCACTCCCAGGGCGAGGCGCTGCGCTCCTACGGCGGCATCCGCAAGGTGTTCTACGGCGGCGAGCACTTCACCGCCGAGCAGCGCCGCATCCTCACCGACACCTTCGGCGTCGAGGTCATCCGCTCCGCCTCCTACGGCAGTACGGACCTGGGGCCGCTGGGCTACCAGTGCACGCACGCCGAGGGCTCGGTGCACCACGTCCTGACCGAGCTGCACACGCTGGAGATCCTGGCCCCCGAGGCCGACGAGCCGGTGGCGCCCGGCGAGGCGGGCCGCCTGGTCTTCACCAGCCGCGCCCGCGCCGGCCAGCGCCTCGAGCGCTACCAGATCGGCGACCTGGGCCGCGCCGTCGAGGGCGTCTGCCGCTGCGGCAGCCACGCCCCGCGCATCGAACTCCTGGGCCGCTACGGCGATGTGATGCGCATCGGCACGTACTTCTACAACTACCGGCGCTTCGTGGAGACGGCGCAGCAGCAGCTGGGCTACCGCGGGGAGCTCCAGCTGGAGCTGAGCAACGGCGCCTCGTGCGAGCACCTGGTGGTGCGGATGGACCGGAGGTATGCCCCGGATCCGCAGCGGGCGCGCGAGGTGTTCCTGGCGGCCATCGCGGAGCTGGGCCACGCGGTCACCGACGAGGCGCTGCTGACCTGCGCGGTCGAGGTCGTGGACGGCGAGCGGATGGAGCGTACGGCGGGCAGCGGCAAGCTGCGTACGGTCATCGACCGCAGGACGGCGTCGGCGTAACCCGCGCGAGCACCCCACGAAACCGCCGAAGTCCGGGAGGATTTCGGCGGTTTTCGTCTTGGCATATGCCAGACGCATGCACAGGTTCGTCAAATCGGAGACTACCCGGCGGTACGGAAGTGGGGAGGAAGGGATCGAGTCTGCCTTCGGCGTCATAGGACATAAATGCTGCGGAATCAGGTAATTGGGATAGCTGGTTTCAGTTCGACTTGATGCTGAGTAGGGTGTGCCCTGCTGCCGGTGGAGCCGCTGGGAAAGTTCCGGCTGAATTCGGCATGAGTTCCAGGTGTGCGTGTGGTGAGTGCGAGCGGTGTCGTCGGCAGGATCGGCAGGGGAACATGGCCGCTGGATTATTCGAGGGGCAGTACGTGTGGCATCCGGCAGCCGACGACCGCCAGCTGGCGCGGGCCTGCGTCGACGTACGGGCGGGCCGCTATCTGAGCGCCCATGAGGCCCTCAGGGAGGCCGGGGACGACTTCGGCGTGCGCGCGCACCGGTCACTGGTGCTGGCCTCGGAGGCCGCCGACTCCGACCTGGCCGAGCGCTGGCTGGCGGAGGAGCCGGGCGTGGAGGCGGCGCTGCTGTGGGCGCGGGTGGCGGTGCACCGGGCGCTGCGCGCGGCCGACGCCCAGGACCGGCGGGCCGTCGCGCTGGAGCGGATCGCGCGCACCGCGTGCGACCGGGCCGCCGAGATGTGGCCGCAGGACCCCACCCCGTGGGTGGCCAAGCTGGCGCTGGCCCGCCTCCAGCGGCCCCGCGACCCCGCGCCGCAGGGCATGCTCACCGCGCCGCCGGGCCCGTGGGGCCTGTTCACCCACATCCTGCGCCTTGACCCCTGGCACCGCGAGGCCCACCACCGGTTCCTGTCGTTCTTCTTCGCCCGCTACGGCGGCTCGGCCAACGAGGCCTGGGACGTGGCGGCCTTTCTGGGCCAGCGGGCCCCGGCGTCCTCGCCGCTGCGGCTGCTGCCGCTGGTGACGCTGGTGGAGGAGTACAACCCCGACACCCTGCTGGCGGACCGCACCTGGGAGCAGCCGCAGTGGAAGTCCACGGCGCTGGGGATTTACCGGCACTGGCTGCCCGAGGTGGCCGGGTACCGCTTCACCCCGGTGCTGGACCTGGCGTATCTGGCGCACGCGCTGTACATGGCGCAGTGCGAGTTCGAGGCGCGGGCGGTCTTCATGACGATGGGCCCGTACGCCTCCCGCATGCCCTGGAGCGCGTTCGGCGAGCCCGAGGAACAGCTGACCCGGGCCAGGCGCTGGTGCGGGCTCCCGGTCCCCGGAGCCGCCTGAGCGCCCACCCCACGGCCGATGGCCGACGTCTTCGCGCACCCCCCACCAGAAAGGTTGCGGTTGTGTCCGACCCCGCATTTGCCGCCCGTACGAGAACCCGCACGCCCTCGGCGCCCGCCGCGCTGGACGACGACGCGACGCTGCACGCCATGGGCTATCCGCGGAAACTCACCCGTCGTTTCCGGGCGTTCGACAATTTCGCGATATCTTTCACCATCATCAATATCATATCCGGGATTTTCTCCTCCTTCGGATTCGGAATGGGGGCGGGCGGTCCGCGGATTCTCATCTTCGGCTGGATCGCGGTCTCGGTGATGGTGCTGTTCGTCGGTGCCGCAATGGGCGAGATAGCCTCCGCCTATCCGACCAGCGGCGCGCTGTATTTCTCGGCGGGCAAGCTCGCCAAAAGACATAAGGGCGCCTGGTCGTGGTACACGGGCTGGCTGAACTTCGTCGGCCAGGTCGGCGGAACGGCCGCCACCGGTTTCGCCGCCGCCACCTTCATCCAGGCGTTCATCGCGATGCAATGGCCGTCGTACGAGGTCACCACCCAGCACACCGTTCTGATCACCGCGGCGATCCTGCTGGTCCAGGCACTGGCCAATACCTACACGGTGCGTCTGGTGGCCATTGTGAACCGGATTTCGGTGTGGTGGCTGCTGATCGGCATGGTGGTGATCGTCGTGACCCTGGCGATCGTGCCCACCGAGCACCAGCCCGCTTCCTTCATGACGCATTTCGTCAACACCACCGGTTTCACCAACGGGTTCTACGCCGCCATGCTCGGCCTGCTCGTCACCAGCTGGACCTTCACCGGCTTCGACGGCAGCTTCCACATGTCCGAGGAGACGGTGAAGGCGACGGTCAACGCGCCCCGCGGCATCATGCGGGCGATCGCCTTCTCCGCGCTGACCGGGCTGATCCTCATGCTCGCCCTGGTGTACGCGATCCGCGACTACGCCAAGGAGGCCGGCGCCTCGGCGCCGCCGGTGCAGATCCTCATCGACGCGCTCGGCACGAGCACCGCCAAGCTCCTGCTGCTGATCGTGATCGGCGCCATGCTCTTCTGCGGGCTGGCCAACATGACCAGCAACACCCGGCAGATCTTCGCCTTCTCCCGCGACGGCGCGATGCCCGGCTCCCGCCTGTGGCACTCCGTCTCGCCGCGCACCCGTACCCCCGTCAAGGCCGTGTGGCTGGCCGCGGCCTGCTCGCTGGTGCTGGTCATCCCCGGCTGGTGGTCGCACACCGCGTTCACCGCCGTCGTCAGCGTCAACGTCGTGGGGCTCTTCCTCTCCTACAGCGTGCCCATCTTCCTGCGGCTGCGCCTGGGCGACGACTTCCAGCCCGGCCCGTGGAACCTGGGGCGCTACGGCAAGCCCGTCGCGGCCGTCGCGGTGACCTGGATCGCGCTCAGCAGCGTGCTGTTCATGCTGCCGCAGAGCTCCCCGATCACCGCCGCCTCCTTCAACTACGCGCCGATCGCGCTCGCGGTGGTCCTGCTCATCGCGACGGTGTGGTGGTTCGCCACCGCCCGGCGCCGCTTCCAGGGCCCCGTCAGTTACGGCAGGCCCGACGAAGTGGCCGCCATGGACCTGATCTGACCCCACCCGCCGGGCCCCCGAAGGGGCCCGGCCCGCCTTCCCCGGAAAGGACGTACAGCAGGCATGCACCCCCTCGGCGACGCCCCGTACCAGCCCTCCGCCACGGCCGCACCGGCCGGTGGCGGCGGCATCGACAGCCCCGTGCCCGGCGAACTGACCGTCACCGCCGCCACGTTGGAGCAGTGGCGGCAGGTCGAGGAGTGGGCCGCCGAGGAGGAGTGGAACCCCGGCATCGGGGACTCGGCCTGCTTCCACCCCACCGACCCCACGGGGTTCTTCATCGGACACCTGGCCGGCCGGCCCGTCTCGGCGGTCTCGGTGGTCGCCTACGACGAGCACTTCGCCTTCCTGGGCTACTACTTGGTGCACCCCGAGCACCGCGGGCGCGGGCTGGGCCTGGCCACCTGGCGCGCCGCCGTACCGCACGCCGGGCAGCGGGTCATCGGCCTGGACGCGGTCCCCGCCCAGCAGGCCACCTACCGGCGCTCCGGCTTCACCGACGCCTACCGCACCGAGCGCTACTGCGGACACCTGACGCCGGGCGGCGCCCCCTCGGCGCAGGTGGTGCCCGTCACCGCGGACCACCTCGCCGCCGTCGCCGCGTACGACCGTCAGTGCTTCCCCGCGGCGCGGTCCGCCTTCGTCTCGCGCTGGCTGACCGCGTCCGGGCACACCGCCTACGCGCACCTGAGCGAGGGGCGGGTCACCGGCTACGCCGTGGCCCGGGCCGCCCGTAAGGGGCAGCGCATCGGCCCCCTGTTCGCCGACACCAAGGAGGGCGCGGCCGCGCTCCTGGACGCGCTGGCCGAGCACATCGGCCCCGGCGAAGAGGTCTTCATCGACATTCCCGGGCCGCACTCCGCCGCTCTCGCGCTCGCCGCCTCCCGCGGTCTGGCGCCGCACTCCCACACCGTGCGGATGTATACCGGGCCGGTGCCGCGTACCCGTACGGAGAGCGTCTATGGCGTCACCAGCCTCGAACTCGGATAACCCGGCCGGCACAGCCCCGTCGCAGATACGGCGGCGAGACGGCTCGGACGCGCCTATTCCGCATTCCGATTTCGCGCCGGGCCCGTCCACCTCGGTGAACGGGCCCGGCCGGCCCGCACGTAGGGTGGTGATCACTATGCGGAAGAAAGCACTGATCATCCTGGCTGCCCTCGTTCTGGGCGCAGTGCTCGCGCTGTTCGGGGGCGCGTGGTATTTCTCGGGCCAGGTCATCGATCCCTCGGCGAGCAGGGAAGTGGACTACTCCCTGACGATCAAGGACGTGGCATCCGGAAAAACCGGGAAAACGGTCACCTTCACCCGCGCCGAGGGGGTCGCCTTTCCCGGACAGTACGGATTGCGGTGGCCGGACGGTTACGCGCGCGTCGGCAAGGTGGTCTCCAGCGACGACACCACCGTGACGCGCACGCTGGAGGGTATTGATCACGGCTCGCTGGAACCGGGGCTGAAGGTCTCTTTCGATTCCCGGGTGTACCAGGGAGATCCGCGTTCCGCGCTCGGCCTGGACTTCTCCGACATCCGCTATCGCGGCGAGCTGGGGCAGATGCCCGCCTGGCACGTACCGGCGAAAACCCCCAAGAACGCGGACCCCAAAAACGCTGCCGAGAAGGGCACTTGGGTGGTGGCCGTGCACGGCTGGGGCGCCGACCGGCAGGAAGCGCTGCGGATGCTGCCCGCCCTTCACCGGGCCGGATACCCGGTGCTGGTGCCCACCTACCGCAACGACGTGGGCGCCCCCGAGGGCCCGGGCGGGGTCTACCACCTCGGCGACAGCGAGTGGCGGGACGTCCAGGACGCGATGCGCTGGGGGCTGGAGCACGGGGCGCAGCGGTTCGTGCTGTTCGGGATGTCCATGGGCGGGGCCATCTCCCTGCAGACCGCGGACCGTTCGGAGCTGACCGACAAGGTGAGCGCGCTGGTCCTGGACGACCCCGCGGTCGACTGGCGCGACATCCTGGACCACCAGGCCGCCCAGCGCCATGTCCCCTCGCTGCTGGCCTCGTTGGCCGGGTGGACGGTGGAGCGGCGGACCGGTCTGAGCCTGGACCGGCTGGACTGGTCGGCGCGGGCGAAGGACCTGCGCAAGCCGACGCTGATCTTCTCCGGGCCCGACGACGACTTCATCCCGTGGCAGCCGGCCCGCGAGCTGGCCGCGGCCCGGCCCGACCTCGTACGCCTGGAGGAGTTCCAGCAGGCGGGGCACGTCCGCAACTGGAACGTCGACCCGGAGCGCTACGAGCGCGAGTTGACGGCCTTCCTGGACCGGCAGCGCTGAGCCACCGCGTCCCCGTATCCGGCCCCCGGCTTCCCGCCGGGGGCCGGACGTGTTCACCAGAGCGTGTAGCCGCCGTCGGCGACGACCGTGGCGCCGGTCATGAAGGACGCGGCGTCCGAGGCGAGGAACGCGGCCACCGAGGCCACCTCGTCCGGCGAGCCCAAGCGCCCGGCGGGCGTGCGCTCGCGCCACTGGTCGAGCCACGCCTCGGGCACGCCCTCGCGGGTGAGGTCGGTGAGGATGTAGCCGGGGGCGACGGCGTTGACGCGGATGCCGTCGGCGGCGTACTCGGCCGCCAGGCTCGCCGTCAGTGCGTGCACCGCGGCCTTGGAGGCGTTGTAGGAGGCCTGCGGCTGCGGGTGGTTGACGATCAGCCCGGACATC
This sequence comes from Streptomyces sp. UF-297, assembly GCF_058245575.1. NCBI lineage: Bacteria > Bacillati > Actinomycetota > Actinomycetes > Kitasatosporales > Streptomycetaceae > Streptomyces > Streptomyces sp. UF-297. The sequence continues at coordinate 60,478 of NZ_JBSIBZ010000049.1, forward strand.
GAGCCGATGGTGACGATCGCGCCGCGGGTGCCCCTGGCCTTCATCTGGCGGGCCGCCTCGCGCGCGCACCAGAACGTGCCGCCCACGTTGGTGTCCAGGACGTAGCTCCACTGGCTCGCGTCCGTCTCCTGCGAGGAGGCGTGCACCACCACCCCGGCGCTGGTCACCAGGATGTCCAGCCCGCCCCGCTCCTCGGCGACGGCGGCGAAGGCCCCGGCGACGCCCTCGGGGTCACGCACATCGCACTGTACGAAGCCGACCTCGAAGCCGCCGCGGGACAGCTCCGCCGCCGTCGCGCTGCCCCGCTCCCGGTCGGCGCCGACGATCACGCAGCGCGCGCCCATCTCCCGCAGCGCCTCCACGATCGCCCGCCCGATCCCGCGGGACCCGCCGGTCACCACCGCCACCCGGCCGTCCAGTTCGAGCTTCTCCCGGTACACGCTGATCCTTTCGGTACGCCGGCGCGCTGACCTCTTGTGCCTGCCCCGCACCGGCGTACGCGCATGCCTCCCGCCAGGCGGCACTTCAGCGCTTGAGGGCCTCCGCTCCCGCCGTCGCCTGGTCGGCGGCCCGGGCGCGGGCGGCGGCGGCCTGTGCGCAGTGGCCCAGTTCGTCGGCGAGGCGGGCCTGGGCCAGCCAGTTGTAGGGGCAGACGGGGCGCAGGTGGATGCGCTCGCTCAGCAGGGCGCGGGCCAGGTCGTGGCGGCCCGCGCGCAGGGCCGCCTCCAGCAGGGTCTTGTGCACCGCGTCGCGCTGGGCGTGGCTTCCGCCGTATGCGCCCAGGCGGTGGCGGACGGGGAGCAGCAGGTCGACGGCCTGGTCGTAGCGGTGCTGTCCGTAGGCGATCAGCGCCCGGCACACGGGCAGTCCGACGTCGGCGGTCATGGCGTGGTTGGACACGCCGGGGCCGCTGCCGGCCACGTAGGCCTCGCGGTCGCGCACCAGGCGTTCGGCCTCGGGGATGCGGCCGGCGCCGACGTACGCCATCACCGCGTGCACGTCGTTGAAGGCGTAGTACGCGCCGTCCTGGCGGGCCGCCCAGGCGTCCGCGAGGTGCTGCCACCGGCTGCCGGGGTCGTGGTCGGCCAGGTACAGGCGCCACAACAGGGCGGCGGCGTCCAGGAGTTCCATCGCCATGCCCGCCGATCCGGCGTGGTGCAGGGCGGCGTCGTAGATCTCCAGCACCCGTCCGGTGTCGCCGGCCTCCAGGGCGTAGAGGCAGTAGTGCCACCAGTTGTGCACGTTCAGGTAGTTGCCCCTCGCCCAGTGGTCCGTACGGGCGTCGAGATAGCGGATGCCGTCGGCGAACTGCCCCTGCATCTCGTAGGTGTGCACCACCGCGTGGATGCCCCACACATCGCGCGGATTGCGCTGCACGGCCTCAAGGCCCGTCTCCTGCGCTCTGCTGTAGTGGCCCGCCTCCTCCAGGCCGAAGGCGTACATGCCCAGGAGGTGGCCGTAGTGCGGGTCGCTCTCGTCCCAGGCCGAGAGCGCGCCGCCGATCCGGTCGCGCAACTGCGGCGCGTCGCCGGTGAAGAAGTCGATCTGGTGGCCGACGGCCAGCGCGAGCTCATCGCGCGGGTGGGCCACGGAGATCTCGCCGAGCACCCGGCCCGCCCGGTGGATGTCGCCCTTGAGCCAGGAGGTGGCGGCGGCGACATGCATCCGCTCGCGCGGTGTCATCTCCCCGCGGCGCACATGCTCCCCGAATCGCTCGAAGGCGTTACGGGCGCAGGCCGCCTCCTTCTCCTCCGTGCCCAGCAGGCCGAGATAGGCGGCCAGGACGTTGCCCATGACCGAGCGCGGCGCGGCATCGAGCACCGCCTGGGACGCGTCGGCCACCTCCGCGCGGAAGAACAGCAGGTGTTCCAGCGCTTTGTCGTAGTGGCCCACGGCCTCTGCGCCGGTGCGCGACATCGGGTGTCCGTGCCGGTCGCCTTCCATGGTCGGCTCCTTTCGACGGGGGTGCTGGGGACGCTGCGCGACAAGGAAGCAATCCTGCCCGCCCCGGCGGCAGTTGACGCACCGTGACCGGCGCGAAGGATGCCCCGGGAAGGTCTCGGCGGCACTCTGGCATCGCCGGTCCCCCCGGCTTACCTTTGCAGCGGTGGACGCACCACTCGAACGGCTTGTCATGCACTTGTCCATTCTGTCCCGACAAGAGGCACGAGGTGAGCCATGTTCCTCCGTACCAGACATCCCGCGCGCGGACACCCCCGCCGTCCGCGCCGCGGCCCCGCCCGCCGCACCACCGTCGTCGCCACCGTGCTCGCCGCCCTGGCGGCGGCGGCCGTCGGCACCGCCCAGGCGACGCCCGAGGAGGCCTCGCAGGCCCGGCCGCCCCTGGTCCGGCCCGTCGACCCGCAGAACTGGCGCAACCCCGACGACATGACCTGGAGCGAGTACCGCTCCGTGCCCGGCACCGACTGGGCCAACCCCGACGTCAAGCCGACCCAGCGGACCTTCAAGGGCGCGCTGGTGCTGCTGGACTACCCCGACGAGGAGTTCACGGTCAGCAAGCCGGCCGGATCGAGCGTCTTCGGCAACCCGCAGTCCTCCGCCTCCAACGTCCCGCGCGCCCAACTCCCGCGCTTCTACCAGGACTTCCTCAACAAGCCCGGCGCCCTCAACCACGGCCACACCATCAACGAGTACTGGATGGAGGACTCCGGCGGCCGCGTCGGCGTGGACCTGAAGGCCTTCGGCGTGTACCGCATGCCCTTCAAGTCCTACCAGTACGGCATCGAGCCCGGCATGAACCCGCGCGCCTGCCCGGCCGGCGCCACCTGCGGCAAGAACATCCGCACCAACGGCAGGGCCGCCTGGGTCGCGGACGTCGGCGAGGCGGAGGCGGCCAAGTTCGACTTCATCTTCTATCTGACCGCCGGGCAGGACGAGTCCTCCGCCTGGCAGGAGTTCGGCCAGATGAAGTTCGCCTCCCAGCGGGACGTACCGGCCGCCTGGGGGCCGCCCGCGCCCATCCCCTCCGGCGGGAACGCCGCCGCCACGCGGTACGTGCCGTGGACCTCCTGGCAGGCCGCGGCCCGTATCTGGCCCAACGCCGTCACCGGCTCCTCCACCCAGGCCGAGAGCTCCGGCATGGGGGTGTACGCCCACGAGCTCAGCCACATCCTGGGCATCGGCGACAACTACAACAACCCCTACGGCACGCCCCTGAGCCGCGCCTACACCGGCATCTGGAGCATGCTCTCGCGCGGCTCGTTCAACGGCCCGGGCGGCCCGCACACCCGCTGGCGGATCCCGGCCACCGACGGTGGCTCGATGGGCTCCCAGCACATCCTGCGCGACAAGCTCAAGCTCGGCATCGTCGACGAGAAGAACGTGCTGCGCCTGGACCGGGACGCGCTCAAGAACTCCGGCATGGTCGTCGCCAAGGTCACCGCCCGCTCCGCGCCGCCCGGCGCCAGGGGCCTGTCCGGCGTCAACATCACCATGTCCCGCGACCTGTCCCCCACCTGTGACCGCGCCACCGACCCGCTGTGCGACGGCGGCGGCTACGAGAACTACACCGTCGAGGTCGTCGACCGCATGGGCATGGACTCCTTCACCCCGGACAACGGGGTGCTGATCACCAAGACGAAGAACCAGGACCGGGCCCCGTTCGCCTGGGTGATCGACGCCCACCCCGAGGACATCGACATGGTGGACTTCCGGCGCCCCGACGGCACCGTGCAGAAGATCACCATGGGCGACTACCGCCAGCTCAGCGACGCGCTCTTCCACGCCGGGTCCGACTCCGGCAGCTCCTACGAGTACGTCGACCGCGCCAACCGCCTGCACTTCTACGTCACCGACATCCAGCGCAGCCCCACCGGCGTGCTCTCGTACACCATCGCGGTCAAGTCGCTGGACGGCGCGGGACCGCAGCGCCGGGGCGTCGCACTGGAGCGCGGCGAGGCGGCGGGCAACCCCGCCAAGAGCCGCGCCACCTGCACCTTCCCGCTGACCAACACCGGCCGCGCGATGGCCGATCCGCCCGGCGGCCACCCCGAGAACGCCGCCCGCTATCTCGGCTCCGACGTCTACCGGCTCTCCGTCAGGGCCTCGGGCCGCGGCTGGTCCGCCTGGCTGCCCAGCCGTCTGGCCACCGCCAAGGCGGGCTCCACCGTCGAGGTGGACGTCGCCGTCGCCGCCAAGGCGCACGCCCGCCCGTACGGCAAACTCACCCTCACCGCCCGCTCGGTGAGCAATCCGCACAAGACCGCCACGGCCGGCTGCACCGTCGCCAAAAACGGCGGCCACTGACCGGCGGGGGTGCGGGCCGCCCGGCCCGCACCCCCTTGGCCTCTCTCTAGGAACGGAAGGGCCCGGTCACCTCGTACGTGATGCCTCCGCTGCTGGAGCCGGAGGTGCCGCGCTGGGAGGAGAAGTACAGCCGGTTGCCCGCGGGGTTGAAGGCCGGGCCCGTCACCTCCGAGGAGCTCTGCCCGGTGATGCGCAGGAACGGGGCCACCACATCGTCCGGGGTGATCACACAGATCTCCATGGTGCCGCCGTCCTCGGCCACGAAGAGGTCGCCGACCGTGGCGCCGGTGATGTTGTCCACACCGGTCAGCGGGGCGCCCGGCACATTGTCGTCGTAGACCACGGCCAGGGTGTTGGCCCCCGCGTCGTACGCCCAGACCCGGTTGTCGCCCTTGGTGGTGAAGTAGCACTTCCCCGCGGCGTACCAGCAGCCCTCGCCCCCGTTGAACAGCTTCGCCCCGGCGACCTGGTCGCGGGTGGGCGTGGGGCTGCCGTCCGGGTCGGGGACGGTGGCCCAGGACAGCACGCCGGAGACCTCCTTGAGGACCTGGAGCGTGCCGGTCGCCAGATTGCCCCAGACCGAGGGCACGAAGCGGTAGAAGCAGCCGTCGCTCTGATCCTCCGTCAGATAGATGACCTTGCGGACCGGGTCCGCCGCGGCGGCCTCGTGGTTGAAGCGGCCCATGGCCTCCCGCCGCACGGCCGCGTTCACGCCCCACGGGTCGGTCTCATGCACATGGCCGGTGGCGACCTCCTCGCAGGAGAGCCAGGTGTTCCACGGGGTGGCGCCGCCCGCGCAGTTGCGGTGGGTGCCGGACAGGATGGTGTACGCGCCGATGACGGAGCCCGCGCTGTTGAACTTCACCGCGCCCGCGCCGCCTGCGCCGCTGCCGACCTCGGCGTTGGAGACATAGATCCAGCCCGCGCCGTCCGCGAAGCACGCCCCGCCGTCGGGGGCGCTGTGCCAGGTGTGCCCGGTGCCGGCGACCTGCTGGGTGGAGCGGGCTATCACCCGGCTGGTGAAGCCCTGCGGCAGCATGATGCCGTTGGCGTCGGCCGCCTGGAGGGGGCCGTAGGGGCCGGGGCCGGGGAGGGCCGGGTAGGCGACGGCGGCCTGCCGCCACAGCGTGCCGCTGAAGGCCGCCGCGCCCAGGCCGAGCGCGGCGCCGCGCAAGAGTGTGCGTCGTTCCATGGCTGACTGCTCCTGTGTTCGAGGGGCGAGGGATGAACGGACCGCATGCACCGCATGGATCCGAGGAGTACGCGTCACGCCGACTGGCCGCCCCGGACACTAGGAACAAGCCACCGCGGCCACAAGAAGCCGGCGGGTGAACACTTCCCCGGCCCGCCGCCCCGCCCGGTGAACAGCTCCCCAACACCCCTTTTCGGCCAGGCACTTGAGGCGGTGGCCGCATCTGCTCGCGACGGTGGCCGCACCTACGCGAAAGGGGGGGGGGGGGGGGGGGGGGGGGG